>DXCD01000131.1 GCA_019116185.1 Candidatus Mediterraneibacter stercorigallinarum | reverse complement strand
TCCCACGGATCGCCGTCGTATTTCGCGCCTGCGGCGATTGCCTTGGAGCAGTCAAGCACGCTGCCGCCTCCGACCGCAAGGATCGCTTCGATCCCGTTTTCTTTGCAGATGCGGACGCCATCCAGAACGCTTGGATCGTATTTTGGATTGGGCTGAATGTCCGAAAGCTCATAGATCTCAAATCCGGCAAGCAGTTCTTTTACCTTGTCATAAAGTCCGATTTTCTTGATGCTTCCGGAACCATAGGTCATAAGGATCTTCTTCCCGAGCGGCTTCATTACTTCAGGCAGATTGGAGATAACTCCTTCTCCGAAAATAAGTCTGGTCGGTGTCTGATAATCAAAGTTTTGCATGTCTGTTTTCCTCCTGTTTTTATTTATGCTGCGGAAGGTCAGGCGTCTCTGCCTCCTCCCATGTCAGCTCCCCGGTTTCCATGGCGATCTGGTAACGCCCGATCTTATAATTCAGACGCTCCAGCGTTTCGTCGATCTTCCGGCGCTGATCCAGCAGTGCATCCCTCTGCGCGGCGAGCAGCTCTAACCGGGCAGGGATAGTAGAATCCCCTTCTTTAAAAAGAGTCAGGTATTCGATCAGAGCTTCGATCGGAAGCCCTGCCGAACGCATGCATTTGGCCTGTTCCACCCAGCCGATATCCTCCTCCTGATAGTCACGGATCCCGCCCGCTGTCCTTGTCACCGGCGGAATTGCTCCGACACGTTCATAATAACGCAGGGTATCCGCGGGAATATCATATTTTTCGCTGACCTCTTTTATTGTCATGCCAATTCTCCTTTACATTGCCCGCATACACTCATGCCTGTCTTTCATTTTTCACATCACATAGATGTACCAGGCAGCTTTATCAAATGCTCTGCTGTAAACCGAGCATACACCTTGGAGTTCACTCTAAGTCAAGCATTTTCAAACTTTTTTCAAATTTTTCGGATTCAGCCGCCTTTTCCCTCGGAGATCACGCCTTCCCCGGACGTGCACTTCTTCCCCGGGAGCTGTGCCAGGAGCACTGCCGCAAATACCAATGCACAGCCAAACAGTTCCCTGCCTGACAGGTGTTCTCCCAGGATCACCCATCCGGCGAGAACGGAGAATACGGACTCAAGGCTGAGAATCAGGGACGCCACAGTGGGATCCGTATTTTTCTGCGCAATGACCTGCAGGGTATACGCCACGCCGCAGGAGAGCACCCCCGCATAGGCAAGGGGCATCCACGCCGCCAATATCTCTCCGATCTGAGGCTGTTCCTGCACAAGCATGGGAACCGCGCACAAGATCCCGCATACAAAGAACTGGATGCAGGACAGACACACACCGTCCACCTTCGGCGCAAAATAGTCGATCACAAGGATATGTACGGAAAAAACAATCGCGCATAAAAGCACAAGGAAATCGCCCTTTGATATAGAAAATCCGTCCGTGATGCACAGAAAATACATGCCCGCAACAGCAAGTCCCACGCCGATCCACACTTTCACCCCTGCCCTCTTCCCGAGGAACAGCCCCAGAAGCGGAACGATCAGAATGTACAGCGCCGTGATAAATCCCGCCTTGCCCGCTGTTGTATACATAATGCCGATCTGCTGGAGAGAACTCGCCACGGCAAGCGCGGCGCCGCAGCAGATGCCGCCGATGATCAGCGTTTTCCGGCTTCCTGCCGGGGTTTTTGTCTTCCTGCTTTTCCTGTCCTGCCTCTTCAATATGAAAATAACAGGCAGCAGCACGATCCCGCCCATCACGCTTCGGATTGAATTAAATGTAAACGGGCCCAGATAGTCCATGCCCACGCTCTGCGCTACAAAGGCGCTGCCCCAGACCAAGGCTGTCAGCGCCAGAAGAAAATTATTTGTTGATTTATGCTTCATTTGTGTCTCCTTTGTGAACGGGGTCAGACCCCTTTTAAAAAGTGCCTGACCCCGTTCACAGTTTTTTCACATTTATGCAAAGAATTTCTCCATTACTTCCTGTGCCGGCATTTCTTTTCCCGTGAACAATTCGAACGCCGCCGCGCCCTGCCAGAGAAGCATGCCGATACCTCCCACAGCAGCACGGCATCCAGCCTCTTTTGCCTTTTTCAGCAACAGGGTCTCTTTCGGATTATAAACCACATCTGCCACCACAAGGTCTTTGTGCAGGAATTCTGCCGGGACAGGAAGCACATCTTCCAGCGGACTCATTCCCGCGCGGGTGGCATTGATCAGAATATCACTTTCTGCGATCGCATTCTTCAGTGCAGCGTTATCATCCAGATCATCAATATACACTTTCCCGATACTCGGAACCGCTTTCTCGATCTTCGCCACCGTCTTTTCGCCATTGGCATAAAACTCATCCTTCCGGTTGAAAATCGCGATCTCACTTACTCCGTCCAGAGCCGCCTGGACCGCGATCGCAGTCGCTGCCCCGCCTGTGCCGATGAGAACGATCTTCTTCCCCGCAATGTCAATTCCATGTTCTTTCAAGTTTCGCACAAAACCGGTCCCGTCTGTGATATGTCCGGTCATCGTGCCGTCTTCTTCAAAGACGACCGTATTGCACGCTCCCACCAGCTCTGCGGCTGGAGAAAGCCTGTCCACAAGCTGCGCCACTGCCGTTTTACACGGCATGGTCACATTAAATCCGCCTGCATTGAGCGTCCGCAGCGCATTGAGCGCATCTTCCGTCTTTTCAAGCGGTACGTCGAACGCAAGATACGCAGCGTCTATCCCGAGCTTTTCAAAGCTGTAATTGTACATGGCCGGAGAGCCGGAGTGTCCCACCGGGGAACCGATCAGCCCGTAAAGCTTTGTGTGTCCACTGATCCTTCTTTCCATCGTAATCTATCCTCCTGTATCTGTCTTTAAACATCAAATGCAGATACAGTATATCACACCCCCGCCCATCGCTTCAATACTTTAAAGCGTGAAGTTTCGCCGTTTCCAATTACTTTTTGCCGATCCGGGTAATGAGCTGCTTTGCATAAGCGCTCACTCCGGTCACCACGATTCCCTGCGTGACCGCTGTAAATGCCGCCATGGCAGCATCCTTCGCGCCGCTGCACTCGCAGGTAGCAAACACATATAAGGAACAGATCAGAATCCCCACGAGCCCTGTAAGAAAAATAATATATTTTTCCTGGATGACAGCGCTTTTTCTCAGCGCCATATCAAGGAAATAAAGCGCCACCGCGACTACGATCAGTTCCGGCTTGATATATTCTGTGATCTCCATATAGAAATCCTCCTTTCATTCATATAGTAAAATATATGCAGAAACGGGGATTTCCGTGTCGGCTGTATCGCTCCGGTTCATCCGCGCTCAATTAAGAGCCCGGATCTTCTGCCCTGTCTCCAGCGGATATTCGGTCAGCGCGTTTCCATCCAGCTCAGCCTTGCGCATATCCACGGCATTGATCTGGCTGTTTCCATAAGTTTTAAAGTAATACACGCCTGTGTCTGCATTTGCACAGCAGGAATACGTGGTAAGATCATACTTCCCGTCCTGGGTAATGACCGCGCCCCTGGGCATTGCCACGCTGTCCAGAATGTGAAAACACTGGGACACGTTCTCCTCCTCATTCTGCGCGCAGACCGAGTTCCATTTCACAAATGCCGCTTTAACAAATCTGGACGCGGAAGAAAAATCTCCCGGGAGCCCGATGCCGCCCATTCCCTGAGAATAAGGTTCCAAACGCGGATAGTACGAAGCGCCCTCCACGGGAAACAGCTCTGTCGGGCAGAATCCGGACTCCGGATATCCGGCAGTTACATTCAGATAATTATTCAGATTCGTCCTGTGATACTCAAATGACGGATTGTTCGTCAGAACGCCAAATGGATTTTCATATATTTTTATGCCCTCCCTGACAGACTCGACCACTATGCTGCCCTCCCGGTCTGCCAGCATCCAGTGGAGCTGCGCGGGCGGCATGGATTCGGAAAATGCCTCGCCCGTGATCATGATATCCCGCAGCTGTTCTGCCGCCTCAGCGGTAGAAGCACATGTTCCCAGAAGCCATGGGATCAACTCATATGTGGCGAGATTCCTCTTTCCCACCGCTGCTTTTCTGTAATATGCATTTCCCGGGAAATTGAGCCCTGCCATGCAGAGGCCTTTCTCATTCACTGCCTCCGCATAGAGGGGAAACGCCTCAGATCCTGCCGCCATGCCGATCATGGCATAGTGCTGTGGCAGGTATCTGTTATGCCTGAAATGCAGCGGGAAACTGCGCGGCGTAATAACAACACATTCCCCGAAGGAATACTCCAGATCCATGTTCCTTCCAAAATAAAAATCACCATTTTTATAAGTAATGCATGTACACATAAAATTGTTTTTCCTTCCCCGCCGGAGACAAAATGACAACATTCATTTCCGGCGTGCCTTTACTTGTAAAGCAGCACAGCTTCTCTCATCCCCTCCTTAATAGTATGCGCCAAAAAAGCCTTATCAGATTCCAAATAATTCTCGGAAATCTGATAAGGCTCTATTTTTTTAATAAATGCTGTCAAAACTGCATGTCAGCTGCCGAAGCTCTGTTATCTCTGCTTTCTCCTCATAAATGCAGCTGCTGCCGCAATGATCAGGATCAGGCTTAAGCCGATCCCAACAGCCGGAAGCACTGCCATGGTTTCATCTCCTGTCTTCGCTGCTTTCTGCGAATTACCTGAGCTGCTGCCATTACTGTTTCCTGTATTGCTTTCGTTCCCGGAGCCGCTGTCTGTACCGCCGTTATTGCTGCCGCCTGTATTACCGTTGTCTCCATCTCCGCTGTCTGCCTTGGCTGTCAGGCCGTCGATCGCCGCGCTCAGCGCATTTGCCGCCTCATCGACTTTCGCCTGGTCATCTTCGCTCAGCGTCTCATCCGCCAGCACTGCATCTGCCGCTGTAAATGCTGCCCTGAATGCAGCGACGCTCTCTTCTGTATACAGGCTGGTATCAATTCCATTCGCTTCATTGATCAGATCTTCCAGCACAGACTTGTCTGCTTTCAGTCTCAGATTGCTGATCGCGTCTACCAGCGCGTTCCAAGCGTTGTCAATGTCTTCCTGGAATGCATCGCCGTCAGCCAGAACTTCTTTCGCTTTTGCAAGAGCTTCTGTAAATTCCGCCTGTCCTGCTTCCACATATTTTGTCAGGTCAATGCTGTCTCCCAGTTCAACAGCCATTTCCAGATCCGTCTTGTCACCTGGTTTCATATTCAGAGCGTGGATCGCGCGCATCAGCTTGACAGTTGCATTTGTCACTTCTTCTCTTGTGGCATATTCATCTGCCATCACTGCTTCGCCTTCTGCAATTGCTTCTGCGAAAAGCTTCCGGATAGATTCTACACAGTCGTCAACAGATCCGTCCTCTACATAGCCTTTTGCTTTGTTGAGGAAGTACTCCAGAGTATTTTTGCTTACGTCTTCCTGAACAAGGGTCTTGTAAACATAGAACTCAGCCGCGGAAATCCACTGGTCTCCTCCCACAGTAGACATCGCTCTTAAGCGGATTCTCCGGCATTCTACCGGATCAAATACTGCTGTCTTAGTGTCTTTCGAGCTTTCCCATGTTCCTTCTGTCAGTTTGACAAAGTCCTCTCCTTCCGCCTCCGTGCTGTACCAAAGCTCATATCCGAGGATGTCTCCATTTGATCCGCTCGGTCTCGGCACATAATCAAGGCGTCCTACTGTATATGTATCGCCCAGATCAATGGTGAAGGAATTGTTGATATTGTTCGGGATATCCGGGTGTACTTTTCCTGCGCTGTATCCGCTGTGCCAGATCGTACTCTCGTTTCCGTCCACAGCATTTCCTGCCGGTCCGTCTCCACCGGTATTTTCCTCACTGTCAGCGACAGCGCTCAGCAGAGAGGAATCAATCCTCTTTTCTGCGACCACATGGATCACACAGGAATCAGATACTGCTTCATTTCCGCTCTGTGCGGCTGTGATTGTCACATCTCCGATTTTCTTCGGTACCACGAGACCGTTTTCTACTGTCGCGATGCTGTCATCGCTGCTGCTCCATACGATTCCGTCTTCTGCGTTCGTACGAACATTCAGCTGAAGGGTATCTTCTACGAAAAGATCCTCTTCTGATTCGACGATATCGACAATCGCCGGAAGCTCAGCTGCCGGTTTCAGCTCATAGACTGCCCCTGCCTCTGTCTGGAATGTATACACATCGCCAAGAGTATTTGCTTCTACTGTTGTCGCCACTTCCTGGCCGTCTTTGTAAACTTTCATTCCGACTGACGATTCGCTCCACGGATTTAATACCTTACATTCTCCGCCGTTATTGGCTGTAATTTCTGTTGTAGTAATTCTTCCGAAATCCCAGGCCATGGAGATCTCGAAGTTTCCTCTTGCAACCAGACCGTCAACACTTCCGTTTTCCCATACGTCCGGAAGAGCCGGAAGCAGGTTGATATAGCCCGCATTGCTCTGAAGAAGCATCTCAGCCACGCCGGATGTCATACCAAAGTTACCATCGATCTGATACGGCGGGTGTGTATCCCACATATTCGCGTAGATGCCATTTGCAAACAGATCTGTGATCAGCTTGTGCGCTCTGTTGCCGTCGCCGAGTCTTGCCCATGTATTGATTCTCTGTCCCATTCCCCATCCTGTACTGGAGTCTGTTCTCAGGTTCATGGACACTCTCGCTGCCTCATACCACTCCGGTGTATCTGCTGTGATCAGGTCTCCCGGGAAGAGGCCGAGCATATGGGAAAGATGTCTGTGTCCGAATCCTTCGCCAAGTGTATTGCCATTTTCGTCTTTATTGTAGCTTGTCTCGATGTACCATTCTTTAACCTGCCCGTCATCGCCGATCTCGATCGGTCCTTTCAGGTTGTCAAGCTTCTCCTGCCAGTCCGCAAGCAGAGCCTCATCCTCACCTACAAGCTTTCCTGCTGTGATCGCGTCAGTAAAGAGCTGCCAGATCAGTGACTGCTCGTATGTATTTCCGTTTGTACGCGGTCCTGTCTCCGGTGAAAAAGTCGGGGAAGATACATATTTGCCGTCCTCGTCTTTGACGAGCATTGCACTGTACATCTTCGCTTCTTCTTTCAGCATCGGGTAGATATAGGTCTCCATATATTCATAATCGCCGGTGAACTCATAGTACTCCCAGCAGTTCTGAAGGATCCACGGCACAGCTGCCGGTGACCATCCCCAGCTGAAATCCCAGCCCGGACATGTCCATCCGAACGGTGTGTTCTGCGTATGCGCCATGAAACCATTCTCTTCGCCATCTTCGCTGGCTATGCCCGCATAGATCGCTGCTGTTATACGTCCCGGCTCTCTCAGGGAGTCCACATAGTCGATCAGCGGCTCTGCGCACTCTGCCAGGTTGGTCGAATAAGTCGGCCAGTAGTTCATCTGCAGATTCACGTTCATATGGTAGTCTGAACTCCAGGACGGATTATTCTTATTATTCCATACTCCCTGAAGGTTGGACGGGAGCTCTGAATTCTCACGGGAAGATCCCAGTGTCAGATAACGTCCGTACTGGAACAGGATTACTTCCAGCTGGCGCTGCTCTGCCGCTGTCGCGGTTCCTGCATTGTATGCTGCCAGAAGCTCATCCGTCGGCTTGTCTGAAACAGTCTGTCCCAGATCCAGTTCCACCCGACTGAACAGGCTGGAATAATCTGCGATATGGTCTGCTTTTACAGCGTCAAAGCCTTTCTCCGCTGCCGCTTCAACTGTACCCGCTACTTTTGCATGAAGCTCTTCCGCAGTCTGGCCTGTGCGGTATGCCGGATACTCGTTCTTATAATCTGTGTCCGCGCTGACATAAACAGTCACTGCATCCGCGTCAGAGACAGTCAGCGTATCGCCGTCTGCCGTCACTTCTCCGCCTTCAGGCACTGCCTTCAGGACAGAATCATATTTCATCTGGTTGTCAGATACTTCTCCGGCAAGAAGGAGCGTATCTCCCTCTGCCACTGTCGCGCCGCCCTGATTGGACGGGAAGGTGATGTCCAGGTTCAGCTTGTCCCCGCCTTCCGCGGTAAGCCTTGCCACCAGGACATTGTCCGGATTGCTCACAAAATACTCTCTGGAATAATGTGTCCCGTTTACATCATAATTTACTGATGATACAGCGGTCCTGATATCCAGGTCTCTGACATAATTCTCCGCTGCCGCATCGTCAATGCCGTTATACGTCAGATAAATATTGCCCCAGGACTGATAAGCCCCGTATCCCTCGCTTGTTCCCACAAGCTGATTACACATAGAAGAAGCCTCTGAATCTTTCCCTTCAGCAAACAGCTGCTGGATCTGCTTCATCGTCTCCCCGTTCTTTCCCTGCGCTTCAAGGTTTCCGCCATTGTAGTCCGGCCTGCTCTCGCTGGGTCCTCCGGTCCACAGGGTCTTCTCGTTAAATGTCAGGCGCTCATTCGAAATCTCTCCGTATACATTGGCACCCATATCGCCATTTCCGATCGGAAGAGTATACTGCTGCCATACATTGTCCTCGCCTGAAACACCGCCCTGCGAAGAGGGTTTCGTATACCACAGGCGCAGATCATTCTGCTCCGCGCTCTCCTGTCCGGTACCGGTCTGCTCCTGAGCGCCTGCTGTCACGCCTGCCACAGGAAGCATAGTTGCCGCAAGAGCCGCGGACAGCACCACCGATGCCATTCTCCTGATAAAAATGTTTCTCTTTTTCATTGTTACTCTCCATTCTGCAAGTTAGTTATTTTCTGTTTTGTATAAGAACATTCCTGTTCTGTAAATCACCTTCTCTTTCCCGTAATCCCCCTTTCTTTTCCTCGGACAAGTTAACATTTTTATTATAAAGGGCAATCCCTCTTATAGAAATGCAGTTTTTTTACCACCTTAGGTGGACTTTTTTGCTGTCTGCTTATTCTATGCCGATATCTGTATCCATGGGCTCAGGAAAGAATACTTCCGTGAATCTCCCGGCTTTCATAGCCTTTTCCAATATGCCATGATATACTGACAATAAGGAGGATGATACAATGTTTCATGGTAAAATAGCAATTGTCACAGGCGGGGCTCAGGGCATCGGAAAATGCATTGCCGAAGAATTTAAAAAAAACGGGGCGGTCGTCTGTGTGATCGACAAGAAGCCGAATGATTATTTCACCGGCGATCTGGCAGAAGAAGAGACTTTGAAACGTTTCGCTAAACAAGTAATCACGGAGCATGACAGAGTGGACTATCTGATCAATAATGCAATTCCATTGATGAAAGGAATTTCTGAATGTTCTTATGAAGAATTCAATTACGCCCTTCGGGTAGGCGTAACAGCGCCTTTTTACCTTACAAAACTCTTTCTGCCCTACTTTTCTTCCGGCGCGGCTATTGTGAATATTTCCTCTTCACGCGACCGCATGAGCCAGCCGCAGACAGAAAGCTACACCGCGGCCAAAGGAGGAATTACAGCGCTCACGCACGCTCTTGCTGTAAGCCTCGCCGGAAAAGTCCGTGTAAATTCTATTTCTCCGGGGTGGATCGACAATGCTTACACAGTATATTCAGGTCCCGATGCCGTTCAGCATCCTGCCGGACGTGTTGGAACCCCTCTGGATATTGCCAATATGGTACTGTATCTCTGCTCCGACCAGGCAGGTTTTATAACCGGCGAAAATATATGCATAGACGGCGGCATGACAAGACAGATGATATATCACGATGACTTTGGATGGAGTCTGGACAAAGAATGAGCCGTGATAATAATCTGAAGAAAAATGATAACGTTATTCGATCTTAGGGAAAACAATCGAGATCGTCAGCCCCTCTCCCCACCGGGATTCGGCTTCCAGCTTTAGGTTCAGGTCGCCCGCCATCTTTTTGGTCAGATACAGCCCCATTCCGGTGGCTTTCTTCCGGCTGTCAGTAGAATCACCGGTAAATCCCTTCTGAAAGATATAGGGCAGGTCATAACTTTTAACCCCGGTACCGTTGTCGGCTATGGTCAATATCTCCGACTCGTCTGTGCACTGCAGGGACACAGCGAGCCTTGGGGCATCTCCACTATATTTGATGGAGTTGCTGATGATCTGCCCCAGCATAAACTGAAGCCCCCGGCGGTCAGTATAAACGTTCTCATCTTGTAACTGGTTTTCAATAAGAAACTTCTTTTCCTCTAATAAGGGGGCGTAATCCTCCAGAACTTCATCCAGGGCATCTCTCAATTCTACATTCTCAAACCGATAATCTTTCGTGCTGCTCCCCAGACGGGCATAGTAGAGCATTTGAGTAATATCCTCCTGAAGCTGGCTTCGCACATAATCTAATTTGGAATGCAGGGAAGGAGAGAACTCATCCGTCCGATTATCCAGAATCATTGTGAGCAGGGACAGCGGCGTTTTGGCCTCATGCGCCCATCCCTCCACATATTCCTCATAATCCCGGAGAGATTCCTCCATCTCCTGAATCAGGCTCTGCTTTTTCTCCAAGATGGAGACCAGCAGAGAAAGCTGTTCCCGTTCCTGCCGGCTCACCGCGCTCAGCAGCTTTTCGGTGTTCACCGCATCCGGCTCCCTCAGGAAATCCTGAAAGACCGCCTGTTTATGCTGTTCTTTGAAATAACAAACGAAAAGAATTACTGAAAAAAGGACAAGGCCTGCCAGCACAATGATTCCAATAAGAGCTTCAAATGCCTGTACGCTGGAAATCCACAGAACCAACGCTGAAAATACATCCGCAGCCAGCAGCAAAAAAAGCCACGGGGAATATCGTTTGAAGGTTTTCCAGAACTGTCTCATAGCGTATCCTCCGTTTCCAGCCGGTAGCCTGATCCACGGACAGCTGCCACTTTCTGCTTCATGCCCAGATTTGCCATGGTCTTTTTCAGGCGCGTCATATTTACCTGCAGGGCATTTTCATCGATGAACTCCGCAGTATCCCAGAGCGCTCTGCACAGCTGTTCGGCAGTCACCAAATCACCGCCGCCCGCAAGCAATGCTTCCAGAAGCTTTCCCTGGTTCCCGGGAAGCACCACGGAAGTATTGTTTATATATATAGTGTAAGTCCCTCGGTCCAGCAAAAAGCCCTGCCCTTCCAAAAGATTGGAACGGCCTTCATATCGTTTGAGAATGTTGGTGATCCTTGCCAGCAGCCGCTCCTTACGGCAGGGTTTTGTCAGGTATTCGTCCGCCCCAAGCCGGAGCGCCTGCAGTTCATCTGCCATCTGGTCCCTGGAAGTCAGGACCAGAACTGGAATGGAGGTTTTCTGCTTGAGGTCCCGGCAGATCTGGAAACCGCTGATTTCCGGCAGATTAAGATCCAGGATTACGAGGTCCGGCGCGAGGGCTGCCACCTGCTCTGCGGCCTCTTCAAATGCAGTCACTTCCAAAGCGGAATATCCGGCCTTCTCCAGCATATTGCAAAGCTCATCCCGCGTATAGGCTTCATCTTCTATCACTGCAATTCTCTTCATGACAGCCCTCCTGCTCTGATCATTCTTCTCTCTGCGGCTGCATCAGCGTCAGCAGATACCGGTCGCTGGAACGCTTAATGACAGTCATATAGATATATTCTACAGCACAAAGTACAAAAATCATAGCGGCAGATATCATCAGCATTTCCCCTTGTGTTCTTTGTCCCAAAGGCGAAAGCAGGCCTGCATACAGAGATTTTACTCCAAAGAAGCTGCTGACCGCCGCGACAAAGACCGGGAGTCCCATAAACCAGCTGATCTGTCTGCGGGCGCTGACGCAGAGGTCTTGGTAGGCAGCCCCAAGGCGCACCAGTGTCTGATATCTGCGGCCTGTCTTCTGCTGATTCATCAGGAACTGGACGCCCATGATCGTATTGGCTGCCACCAGGAAAATAATGGCCAGATAAATAGTAATGTAGCTGGCTGCCACCATATAGAATAACTGCCTGCCCATATTCTGCAGATAGCTTTCATATTCAATGCCCATGTTCTGAAGACCGGCTGCATCCAGCCGGGCGTTCAAGTCAGAGATCGCATTCATCAGGCTGCCGCCGCTGACCGCCTCCTGACTCATAATCCCGTTAATGTAAACCTCATAGTTTCCATTTGTATAGCGAAAGAACTGTTCGTCAGGCAGGATCAGGGCAAAAAGCAGGGTGATCGACCGGTCGGTCACCAAATCCACAGACTGAACCTCTGCGGTCAGATTCACGGCATTCCCGTCCAGCATGACCTCCGGATCGTCCGAAAGGATCTTGTTGAGCAGAGCCGCCATTCCGGATGCACTCGCAGAATCAGAATCCTGATAGACAGCAGCCTCATTCTCTTCCAGAGTCAGCGCCGGCTTACCTGCAGCCTCCAGAAGGCGGTTATAATCCGACAGGCAGATAAGTTCAGGATTATCCTCCATACTCAGATTATTCAGGAGAATATCCCGCTCCTCCGACTGTGCAAAGCCGCGCAGGGACTCCATAACAGAATCCATCTGAAACACAGGATCAGAATCCTCTGTAAAGGGAACCTGCCCGATCCGCATTTCAAAAAGCTCAGAGAATTGATTTTCAAGGCCGTTTTCCTTCAGCACTGTCTGCAAATCCGGAAGGAGCTCCCGGGAATTATCTGCGCTGTAATTGTAAAAAGTATAATCCAGCACATGCTCCCCCTGCTGCCGGGTGCCGGCAATTCCAAGGCCAGCGCCAAGGCAGCACAGAGCCGCCAGAATCAGCAGGGAGCTGATGGCCATGGGGGTGGACTGATGAATGACATTCTCCTGGATCTGCCGGAACGTAAATACATGAAGCTGTCGATTCGCTTTTCCCGCCTTTACCAGAAGGGCGATCACTGCCCGCATCCCATAGAACAGAAGAATCGTTCCCGCCAGGCCCAGCAGCATGGTAAGAAGCAGCCTGCCTGCTGCCTGCCAGGTGATCCCCTTAATGGCCATGGTATAGGCAGCTGCCAGCATCATACTGCCTGAAACAGCACAAATTCCATAGAAAAGCGCCGGTTTTTGCTTTTTTTCCTTCCCGGATGAATACACCAGAAGATCGCCGATCTCCTGACGGCTGATTTTACTGCTGAGGATCAAAAATGATGCCAGCTTAATAACAAGAACCCCTGCTATAGTGAATCCAACCGCCGGCAGGGAAAAGGTAAAACGGTGACCAATGATCCCCATGCCCACAAGTTTGGCCGTGACAAGACTGATAAGTTCAGAAAGCAGCACCGCGACAGGGAGCCCGATGACCAAAGCCAGGATGCTGCTTAAAAGATCCTCTGCCAGAAGCATGACAAACAGCCGGCTTCTGCGCATCCCCATCATCAGATAGATGCCAAACTCCTTTCTGCGGCGCTCCAGCTGATATTTGCAGGCAAAATAAATCAAGAAAAACAAAATTCCCAATGTCATCCCATAGAAAACAGGAATCATCATCAGCAGCTGGTTTACTGCATCACTTTCCATTTCCGCAAGAAAAATCATCACATCCTGCCTGGAAAGTGAAAGAATAATATAAAAGGCGACGATAGAAATAATCAGAGAGCTGAAGAACAGCCCGTTTTCCCTGCGGCTGCGCCTGCTGTTTCTAATGATCAGATTAGAGAACATTGCATCTCCCTCCTCCCAGCTGAGCCATGACTTTCAGGATCCGCTGATAGAAATCCTGCCGGCTTTCATCGCCGCGCCGGATTTCATGGAAAATCACCCCGTCCTGAATGAACAGAATCCTCTTGCAAAAGCTGGCTGCGCCGGAATCATGGGTTGCCATCAAAATAGTGGCCTGTTCCTCCTGATTCAGGCTGGAGAGCTTTTCCATGAGATTCTTCGCATTTTTACTGTCCAGTGCGCCTGTCGGTTCATCGGCGAGAATCAGTTTCGGATGGAGGATCATGGCTCTGGCCGCTGCCACCCGCTGACGCTGTCCCCCGGACATCTGCCCGGGAAATTTGTCCAGTACATCTGTGATTTCCAGATATTCCGCCAGCTGCTTCAAACGCAGACTGCCCGTCTTTTCTGTCACTTTGTGGAGCGAAGCGGGCAGCAGGATATTTTCCCGGCCGGTAAGGTTATCCAGCAGCTCAAAATTCTGAAACAGATAACCCACTGTTTTCCCCCGATATTCTGCCAGGGCCCTGCCGTCCAGAGAACGCAGATTCCTGTCCTCCATCACAATACTACCGCCGGCAGGTTTCACCACCGCTGCAATGCAGTTCAGCAGCGTGGTCTTTCCGGAGCCGCTGCTCCCCATGATCCCCAGAAATTCTCCGGGCATAACCTGAAAAGTGATTCCGTTCAGCGCTTTTGTCTGATTCGGCACAGCGCCGTAAGTCTTGGTTAAATTTTCAATATTTAAAATCGGTTCCATAAGACTGCCTCCTGTGTTTTCTGGCTAAATGATAGCACAGGCTGCCGGGAAAGAACACTTACAGTTAGTGTAAGGCAGGGAAGCTTCCGGAGCTTTGGGAAAAGAAAAACACCTGCCGGGCTGACAGATGTTTCTCTCTTTTTCCTGATTCATAGATTTCGGTAAAACAGCGGATAACGGCGGAAACCCCTTATACTTCCGCATTCATATTTTTTGCCTTCTCCTGCGCTGAATTTCCCAGTTTCTCATAAACATAGTTTCCGGCTTTCCAATTCTTCAAATTATGAAGTCTTGCTCCGCGGTCGCCGTGCTCCGGATCTCCAAACAGCTCTTTTAGCTTTTGACAGGGCATCTCTTCACATTCTCCGCAGTGTTCAAACCCTTTTTCCAGACAGCATTTTGCTTTATCACACTCGCCCCAAAACATAATTCCTTTATTGGCTTTGCAGCCCTTACAGC
>DXCD01000130.1 GCA_019116185.1 Candidatus Mediterraneibacter stercorigallinarum | reverse complement strand
AGCGGGATATTTCCTACGATGTCTTTATGCTTCAGAATGATTATGCCGGGGCTTTTGTGCTCGGATTTTCCCTCGGAGAACCTTGGATGAAAGATTTCCAGACGACCCGCACTCCCGCGGTGCTCTACGACAACCACATCATAGGGAATCCGGCGACAGCTTATGTTGGGATTGACAACGATGAGGGCATGTACCTTGCGGTCGGATATTTAAAAAAGCAGGGGCATCATAAAATCGGATATCTGAGCAGCGCTCTCGGCTCTCATATCATGCAGATCCGGCACAGAGCATTTTTCCAGGCAATGCACCGTCACGGGCTGAAAGCCGACCCTTCTTACTCCGGATGTTCTTACTACCTGTCCGAATGCATGGAGAAACACCTCCCCCGTTTCCTCGACATGGGCATGACCGCCGTGATATGCTGCCAGGATACCTTTGCCAGCGCCGCGCTCACCCAATGTCAGCAGCTCGGATATCAGGTCCCAAGGGATATCAGCATCATCGGTTTCGACGACATCCCGATCTGCCCTTACACATATCCTCCCCTGACCACAGTGCGGCAGGATCGGATCGAGCTCGGGAAAAGCGGTTATTATGCGCTGAGCAGCCTGATGAACGGGGTCTCCATCGGCACAGTCCTGCTCCACGCCGAACTGATGGTAAGGGAATCCACCGCCGCTCCCAGACAGTAAAACCGCCGCTGTATTTCCAGACAAAAACAGTCCCCAGGATCTTTATCCTGCGGACTGTGCTTTTTATGCAATCTTTTTCTTTTTCATTACAAGGCGCGCCATCCATTCCCGAATCACGCCTTCCTGCAGCTCTGTTATGACCAGACCGGCAAAAAGCGGGAGCATCACCAGCCAGACAGCAGAGAGACCCATGACATGAAGTGCAAGGAATGCCGCCGCCACACTGGCATGGAAAAACAGGATCGTCTCTCCGAAAAACCTTCCTTTCTTCAATTTCTTCGTCCTCTCCTCTTCATCATCTTCCCGGACCATGAAGTACTCTGTGAACGAGAGCACAGTCTGCTTCAGATTATTCGTAGAAAAAATGGTAGAACATGCATATCCTTCTGCTCCTTTAAATACACACCACTGGAAAGACATTGCAAAGAATACCGGATACAACGCCAGCACAGGATCCATCTGCTCAGGCATCGCCGCCGTCGCCGCCGCTGCCGCCGCATCGACAGCAATGGCAAGATACTTCAGGTTCAGCGGAGTTTTTTTTCTCAGGACCACAAAAATCACCATCGCCGCCGCGTACAGAAGCAGAGCTCCCAGACGCAGAGAAGCGTCCGTAAGATTTCTCCCCAGAATGTCTCCAACCAGTTCTATCAGATTCGCCGTCTGCGCGGACCCGAATACCGCCATGCGTCCAAAGATCGCGTATCCGCCGAAAAAGCCGCCGCAGACAGCCATTATAAAATGCGCCCAGACCTCTGATCTGTTATTCCATTCCATTTTCATCCCTCCGACCGCTCTCAATTATAGCACGCCGCGCAGGTTTTACAATCTTTTTTGTTAAACTTTTGAAATGTCGTAACAGTTTATCCCTCCAGCGCTTCCGCCGCACGCGCAAGTTCGTCTCTGATATGGATGTGCTGCGGGCAGACCTGTTCGCATTTCCCGCAGCGTATACACGCTGACGCTTTTGCAAAGCCGCGCCCCTCTGTATTCCACTGATATTTATTCCAGGCTCCCGAAAGATCGTGATACATTGTATACAGGTTATACGCCTGGAAGATGCCATGGATGCCGATCTGATTCGGGCATCCTTTCATACAGTAAGCGCACGAGGTACAGGGAACCTTCGGGAAGGAGGCATACACATCTCTCGCTTTTTTATCACCTGCTGTTCCGCCTCTTCCCTGCTCTTCGCTCCCGCCCATGCAGGAAGCTTAGTCGCGAGAAGGAATTTATCCCTCGGATACCGGTCTGCAAGGACCTTTTTTGCCACTGCCTCAGACTCTCCGTCATTGTAGCCATATGCAGTATCAAAATAACAGAATCCCTCTTCCAGAAAGCGATCCACCATCTCCTGCGTACGCGCCACATCAATCTTTCCCTCGTCCATGGGAAGCCTCATTAAGCCAAATCCAAGCTTCGGAATATTCTCACCCAGATATTTTTCCATTTTATCCTCTCCTTCCACAATCCTTTTTTGCTTCACTGACATATTTAATAAGCCTGTTTTCCAGCTCTTCCATCACTCTGCCCGTATCCGGGTCCAGATACGGAATACGGCGGATCAGGCGCCGGACATAATCATTTTCCTCGACGATATCAAGACTGGCCCGGTAATTGAGGTCGTAAAAATACACCAGATATGATACCCAGTAATCCATGGGTGTCACCCTGTCCGAGGAGAGAATGCTCCTTCCCGCCAGCGCATCCTCACGGACCTTCCTGGTTATGACAGATGAACTGACCTTCTCTGCCGGAACACCCAGAAAAGCCTCAAAATCGTCCTCCAGCTTTACCCGGCAGTTATCCAGCTTATCCGCATCCCGGATGATCCTGGCATGCATAAGCTTTCGTTCGTCGGAAATTCCCTCCAGGGCGAAATCACTATGCTTTGCGATTGCCTCTCGGATCACCTCATCCCATTTATCCTCCGGGACAAATTTCCGGATCATCCTCGATGTGCCAAAAAGAAGCTCTACACCATAGGATGCATGATCCATAGTCTCAGGCCAAAAGCTGTCAAATTGTCTGAGCTGTTCAAACCGTCCGATATCATGGAGCAGGGCAATAATTTGAGCCAGCTCCCTGTCCTCCGCGGAAAGCCTCATGCGCTCAGCGATCGCCGTGCTCTGAGCTGCAACTCCATATGTATGTACGATCTTCAGCCTCACCCTGTCATTCTCTCTGTCATAGCCATCCAGATACTCTTCAAAAACCCGTTTTGCACTGTCAAAATCCAAAGTTCTCCATCCTCCTGTACCTCAACCTCTATTTCTCATTTTACTACATTTAACAGCCAGAATACATCATTGAATTCCATTTTCCTAAATGGTATCATAATTAAGTATGCCGGCTAAACATACGAAAGAAATAAAGATGCCGCCGATACAGGCGGCACAGAACGGAGCTATTTATGGCAGAACAACATGTAAAGATCCGCAGGCACAGAGAGATCCGCCGTGCCTTTCGGGCGGCTTTTCCCCATACAATCCCCATCTTCGCAGGTTTCTGGTTCCTGGGGCTGACATACGGGATCTATATGAATGTATCCGGCTTTTCCTTTATTTATCCGATGCTCATGAGTATTACGATCTTTGCCGGAAGCATAGAATTTGTAACAGTAAACCTGCTGCTCGGGGCATTTAATCCTCTCCAGGCATTTGCCATGGCGCTAATGATCAACGCCCGCCATCTCTTCTATGGCATCTCCATGCTGGAAAAGTACAGGGGATACGGATGGCGTTCCTTTTATCTCATCTTCGGCATGTGCGATGAGAGCTTTTCCATTAATTACACCTCCATCATCCCGAAAGATGTTGACAGAGGATGGTTCATGTTCTTTGTGACCGCGCTTAACCATTTTTACTGGTTTTCAGGTTCCACACTGGGCGGAATCTTCGGCTCGCTGATCCATTTTGATACAGAGGGGCTTGACTTTGTGATGACAGCCATGTTCGTAGTGATCTTCCTCGAACAGTGGCTGAAAGAGAAAAATCACGCAAGTTCCCTTCTCGGACTTGCGCTTTCCCTGATCTGCCTTATCGCATTCGGGGCTGACAATTTCATCATACCGGCTATGCTGGCAATCCTGATACTCCTGACTATGATCCGCAGGCCCCTTGAAGCGCGGATTTCCTCATCCACAGATATTACGAAAGAAACAGAGAAAGGCGGTGGACAGCCATGACTATCTCACAGCAGATCATAACCGTTGCAATGGTAATCCTTGCCACTATGCTCACACGTTTTCTGCCATTTCTCATATTTCCGGCAGGACGTCCCACTCCTAAATATGTTCAGTATCTGGGCAGGGTACTGCCCTCCGCAGTGTTCGGACTGCTTATCATATACTGCCTGAAAAATGTAAGTATTTTTACAGGCAGCCGTGGACTCCCGGAACTTATCGCCATTGTCCTTGTGATCATTCTCCATTTGTGGAAGCGGCAGATGCTGCTCTCCATCGCGGGAGGGACCGTCTGCTATATGCTTCTGGTACAGTTTGTGTTCTAAAATCTGGATTTTCCGGGGAGCCTGGGAGTGAGTAAAGCGGACGAAAACACCGAAGTAATACCGCGGACCTATTTGGGGTGCCTTTTGCGGCTGGCAGGGATATGGCGGCGATGGCTTGGAGTAATCTGCCGGAAAGTCATAAAGGAATGGGATGTGGCGTTAATTGCAAAGCGAATCGTCCGCTTTGCAATTGTCTTTAGCCATATTCCATTCCTTTTATGTTTTTCCCAGATTACGTAACCGGAACCAGAGCCATATCCCCGCCCGCCGCGAATATACCTTAAAATACTCCGCGGTTTTCGGACGTTTTTCCGCCTCTCGTCCTCACACACAAATCCAGATTTGATTATACGATTCCCTGTGCTGTCATCGCTTCTACGACTTTCTCAAATCCAGCAATGTTTGCACCTACCACATAGTTGCCCTTGAAGCCGTATTTCTCAGCTGCATCAGCCATATTGTGACAGATATTTACCATGATGTTCTGCAGTTTTGCGTCTACTTCTTCGAATGTCCAGCTCAGACGCTCGCTGTTCTGAGACATCTCAAGCGCAGATGTGGCAACACCGCCTGCATTTGCAGCCTTTCCTGGTGCGAACAGCACGCCATGCTCCTGGAGATACTCTGTTGCTTCCATAGTTGTCGGCATGTTGGCGCCTTCAGCTACTGCCATGCATCCATTCTCAACAAGCATCTTGGCATCTTCAAGGTGAAGCTCGTTCTGTGTTGCACACGGAAGAGCGATATCAACCTTCACTGACCATACTCCTCTTCCTTCATGGTACTCAGAATTCGGGCGGTATTTCTTGTACTCTGTCAGTCTTGCACGGTTCACCTCTTTAATCTCTTTGAGAGCTGCAACATCAATTCCGTCCGGATCGTAAACCCAGCCGTTAGAATCACTTACAGTCACAACCTTAGCGCCAAGCTGCTGCGCTTTCTCCGTTGCATAGATTGCAACATTACCGGAACCGGACACTGCAACTGTCTTGCCTGCGATATCCTGTCCGTTCAGTTTCAGCATCTCCTGTGTCAGGTACAGCAGACCGTATCCTGTTGCCTCTGTACGGACGAGAGAACCGCCATAGCTTAATCCCTTACCGGTCAGGACTCCTTCATAGAGACCGCGGATCCTCTTGTACTGTCCGAACATGTAACCGATCTCTCTGGCACCTGTTCCGATATCTCCTGCCGGCACGTCTGTATCAGCGCCGATATATTTGCAGAGCTCTGTCATAAAGCTCTGGCAGAATGCCATAACTTCCCTGTCAGATTTGCCCTTCGGATCAAAGTCAGAACCGCCTTTTCCTCCGCCGATCGGGAGACCTGTCAGAGAGTTCTTAAAGATCTGCTCAAATCCAAGGAATTTGATGATACCAAGGTTTACGGACGGGTGAAGGCGAAGTCCTCCCTTGTACGGTCCGATCGCGCTGTTGAACTGTACGCGGTACCCTGTATTTACATGTACCTGTCCGTTATCATCCACCCACGGAACACGGAACTTAAACTGTCTCTCAGGCTCTGTCAGTCTTTCAAGAAGAGCTTCTTTACGGAATTTCTCTTCATTTGCCTCGATAACTACACGAAGAGACTCAAGGACTTCTTTTACTGCCTGGTGGAATTCCGGCTCTGCCGGGTTTTTCTTTACGACCAGATCGATCACTTCATCAACGTATGACATCTTAATCTACCTCCTAAAATAAATATGGCAGGACCTCCGATGCTCCTGCCTTCCTGGCATCTTTGCCTACCCGTATATTTTAAAAGGTATATGAATGATTGTCAACGAAAAATTTCATTATTTTACAGTTTTAACGCTTTATTTCGATGAAATTGCAGGAAACACCCCAAACATGTTGCAGAATCACTTCCGAATCTGGATTTGTGGGGAGAGACGGACGACGGATAAATCTTCCGAAAACAGTGAAGCGGGGATGTCGAAGACGTATTCAGATCGTGTGTACGGCTGGCTTCGGCTCCGCTGTTTTCTATGTTTACTCAAGCCGGAAGCTCTCCCGGCAAATGCAGGGGGGGGCTGCCGACCTGATGAAAGCAGAAAACCTCAGCCCTATTTCAAGAACCTTTCGTGGCGGGCAGGGATGCGGCGACGGTGACTTGGAGTAATCTGCTGGAAATTCTTAACGGCAGGGAGGGCGGCGTTAATTGAAGAGCGGATGCCTGAGGCGAAGCCGAATCGTCCGCTCTTCAATTGTCCTTAGCCGCTCTTCCTGCCGTTTAGAATTTCCCAGATTACGGAACCGGAACCCGAGCCACATCCCCGACCGCCACGAATACGTCTTAAAATAACCTACGGTTTTCGGACGTTTTATTTACCGGCCGTCTCCCCCGCAAATCCAGATTTACCCTTCTCGGCGCCGCAGGATATCATACACTTCCGGCGTCTCGCTCAGTTCTACCCACAGCACTTGTTTTGAGTGGGGCGCGCTTTCCTGCTCTTCCCCGTCTTCATTAAGGATCTTCTTTACTTCCACTTCCACATTATCGCCGCAGGGCTTCATGATCTCAATGGTCTCTCCCACCGAGAACTTGTTGCGCTGTTCGATCCGGCAGAGCCTGTCTCGTATCTCCCCCGTGATTCCCAGATATGTGTATTCTTTGTTGTAGGTGTTGCTGTCATAGATCTGTGTGTTTTCATCCGGTTTCCCGAAGAAAAATCCTGTCGTGAACTGGCGGTAAGTACAGTTGGATATCTGGTCCAGATACCACGGCATGTTCTTCCGGTACAGTTCCGGGTCTTTTTTGTAATCGTCGAGCGCTTTCCGGTAGGTACGCGCCACTGTCGCCACATAGAGCGCGGTTTTCATTCGGCCTTCGATCTTCAGGCTGTCAATGCCCGCGTCGATCAGCTCCGGGATGTGCTCGATCATGCACAGGTCCTTGGAGTTAAATATATAGGTTCCCCGCTCATTTTCATACACCGGCATATATTCGCCCGGCCTTGTCTCCTCCACCACCGCATATTTCCATCGGCAGGGATGGGTGCAGGCTCCCCGGTTGGCGTCGCGCCCGGTGAAATAATTGCTCAGAAGGCAGCGCCCGGAATAGGAAATGCACATAGCTCCGTGAACAAATGTCTCGATCTCCAGGTCCGCCGGAATATTTGCCCGCAGTTCTTTCAATTCCTTCATGGACAGTTCCCGGGCTGATACCACGCGGCTCGCCCCCTGACGGTACCAGAAATTATATGTCCCGTAGTTTGTATTGTTTGCCTGGGTGCTGATATGCCGCTCGATCTCCGGGCACACCTCTTTGGCTATGTCAAACACGCCCGGGTCTGCAATGATCAGGGCATCCGGTTTTATTTCTTTTAACTCTTCAAAATACTGCCTCACCCCGGGCAGGTCATCATTGTGCGCCAGGATATTTGCCGTGACATACACCTTCACGTCATGGGCATGGGCAAATTCGATCCCTTCCCTCATCTCTTCCATGGAGAAATTCTTTGCCTTTGCCCGAAGCCCGAACGCCTCGCCGCCGATATATACCGCGTCTGCCCCGAAGATGACTGCTGTCTTTAAGACTTCCAGGCTGCTCGCCGGGATCAGTAATTCAGGATGTCTTGCCATTCTCTGTCCCCTCCTGTCTTTTTATTTCTTCCGCCGCCCCGCACTCAGCCGGATTCATATCTGCTGCCACGCTGTCTGTTGGTCCTGAGGCCCGTTTCACGCTCATCGCCACGCCGTCCCCCAGCGGGATGATAGACGTCACGAGCGCGTCATTGTGCTTCAGCTCATACAGGTATTCCCTCATGCGGGCGTGGATCGTCCGGTTGCGGCGCTCTACTGCGAACCGGGATTCGATCACGTCCCCGTCCTGCATCACATTGTCAGAGACAAGGACGCCGCCTTCAGGCAGAAGCCGCAGAGCCTCCGGCAGGTAATGGATATACTGTCCCTTTGCCGCATCCATGAAAATGAAGTCATATGGTCCTTCCAGCGTCTTCATCACTTCTGCCGCGTCCCCTTCAATGAGGGTGATCTGCTCTTCTCTCCCCGCCCTGCGGAAATTCTCCCTGGCAATGGGGATCCGTTTGTCATAATTTTCAATCGTTGTTATCCTGCACCCTTCCGGCGCGCATTCACTCATCAATAACGCAGAGAAACCTACGGCAGTTCCGACTTCCAGAATGCGCATAGGTTTTTTGATCATAAGGAGCGTCTTGAGGAAGCTCTGCATCTCCCGCCTTATGATGGGCACAGAAGCGGCAAGAGCTTCGCTCTCGATCGTCTCCAGTATTTCACTGTTCTTGGTATCAAGCGAATTGATGAAAGTAACGATACGTTCATCTACTATCATATCTTACACA
>DXCD01000129.1 GCA_019116185.1 Candidatus Mediterraneibacter stercorigallinarum | reverse complement strand
TCTAGACTTTCCCAGATTACGGATCAGGAACCGAAGCCACACATCCGCCCTCTGCGAATACGTCTTGGAAAACCCCCGCTGTTTCCGGATGATTTACTCCATCAAAGTCTCCCCGACAAATCCAGATTTATCTCTCCTCGCGGAAGTAATTGAGTCCGCAGCTTTTCGGCTGTGCATGTTCCCGGCTCTGCCTCATGCTTGTGATCACGAGCACGAGGATCGTGGCGATATACGGAAACATGTCATAGATCTGCGCCGGAAGTCCCGGGATATTGATATACATGCGCATGATAGTCAGTCCGCCGAAGATCAGCGCCACGAGCATTCCGCGCGCAGGACTCCAGGTAGCGAAGATAACGAGCGCCACAGCAAGCCATCCGTAGCCGCTGACACAGTCGTGCACCCACACGCCGGATGTGGTCACCATGCTCATGTACATGCCGCCGATGCCGCAGATCCCGCCGCCGATGACCGTTGCCAGGTATTTGTACAGTGTGATATTGATTCCCGCAGCGTCTGCTGTCGCCGGGTCTTCGCCTACCGCGCGCAGGTTCAGGCCCACGCGGGAACGCTTGAAGAACCATGCCATGACAACAGCAATAATAATAGCAAAATATACCAGCCAGTTGTACTGGAACAACAGAGGGCCGATCACCGGGATATCGGACAGTCCGGGGATGTGCAGGCCTGAGAACGCCTTCTTTGTCGTCTCGCTGACTGCCACGTATCCGCCGGCTTTCTGCCCGATATATTCTCCGAAGAAATTACCGAATCCGGTTCCGAAGATGGTCAGGGTAAGACCTGTTACATTCTGGTTCGCCCTCAGTGTGATGGTCAGGAAACTGTAGATCAGAGCCCCGCCCGCTCCTGCCAGGAATGAAGTCAGGAGCGCGATCGCTGAGGAAAGGACTCCATTCGGGCTTCCGCCGGCGCTGATCACTGCCTGCTCATAATAGTAGGAGCCGGCAAGACCCGTGATCGCGCCCATGAACATCATACCCTCCACGCCAAGATTTAAGTTGCCCGACTTCTCGGTCAGGATCTCTCCCAGGGCTCCCAGCAGAAGCGGTGTCCCTGCGAGAACTGCCGCGATAAAAAGACCATTCAATGTATTAAGCATGGTGTTCCTCCTTTCCTCTTCCGATCAGCTTGTATGAGATAAAGAACTCACAGCCCAGCATAAAGAATAAGATAATGCCAATAAGCAGATCCGCCGCTGAAGCAGGGATCTTGAACTGCGTCTGGATGGCATTTGACCCTCTCTCCAGCATGGCGATGAACACAGATACCACGAGCATGCCAAAAGGATTCATCTTCGCCAGCCATGCCACTGTGATCGCGGTAAAACCGACCCCGCCTGCGGTTCCCTCTGTGATCGTATAGTCAGAGCCGGCGAACTGAAGCATTCCCACAAGACCGCACAGGGCGCCTGACAGAAACATTGTCCTCCGGAACACCTTTCCCACATTGATCCCTGCATATCTTGCCGTATTGTTACTCTCTCCCACCACGGAGATCTCATAGCCCTGCTTTGTCTTATTAAAGTAGATATAGGCTGCCACCACGAGGATCAAAGCAAGGATCCAGCCCCAGTGCACGCCAAGCACCTTTGTGAGCCGCGCCCCCGGAGTAAGCATGGCGATCTTCGGGTAACTGCTGCCCGGCGCCTTCCAGGGTCCGTTCATCAGATATTTGATAAAAGCAAGCGCAATGTAATTAAGCATCAGGGTGAAAAGCGTCTCATTTGTCCCCCATTTTGCCTTGCACACAGCAGGAAGGAGTCCGTACAGGCCTCCTGCTACGATCGCTGCCAGCATCATCAGAAGGACAAGCGGAAGTTTAGGGAAGATATGGGCAGTAAAAAGCCCGAACGCCCCGGCAGCCACCGCGCCCACAAGGATCTGCCCCTCGCCGCCGATGTTCCAGAACTTCATCTTAAAGGCAAAGGAAATTCCGATCGCAGTGATCAGAAGGGGAACCGCGATCTTTATCGTCTCATAGATAACAGTCTGGGATCCCCACGCGCCTTTTACCATGGAAATATATACAGAGATCGGATTATGTCCCAGCAGAAGGATCACGATCGCTCCCGTCACCAGAGAAAGGAGGAATGCCGCCGCCCGGATCCCCCATGATTTCCGGCTGGAGATCGTATCCCTTCTGACCATTCTCAATAATGGCTCTTTTGCCTGTGTCGAATGTGCACTCATGCTGTTACCTCCTCATCCTCGCTGCCGGACTGCGGATCTCCCGTGTGGATCATCATCAGTCCGATATCCTCTTTCGTCACTTTCCTCGGATCTACAATGCCGCTCACTTTGCCGCCGCACATGACCATAATACGGTCAGAAAGCTGCATCAGCACATCCAGGTCTTCCCCGATAAAGATGACTGCAACACCTTTTTTCTTCTGTTCATTCAGCAGGTCATAGATGCGGTAGGATGAATTGATATCCAGCCCGCGCACAGGGTATGCGACGATCAGCACAGACGGCTGACATGCGATCTCCCTTCCCAGGAGCACCTTCTGCACATTTCCGCCGGAGAGCCGTCCTACCGGCGTGTCCACTCCCGGCGTCACGATCTCAAGCTCGTCGATCAGTTTCTCTGCCAGAGCTTTCGGCGCCTTCCGGTCCACGAAAATCCCCTTGTTCGACTTATAACTGCGGAGCATCACATTATCTGTCATGTCCATGCCTGCCACAAGTCCCATCCCGAGCCTGTCCTCGGGAACAAATGCCATGGAAATCCCTTTCTTCACGATCTCATCCGGCTTCAGTCCGAGGATGCGCTCCTGCACCGGCACCCCTTCATGACTGCCGGAGTAGAGCACTGACCCGCCGATGGACGGATACAGCCCTGCGATCGTCTCGCACAGTTCTCTCTGGCCGCTTCCAGCAATACCGGCGATCCCGAGGATCTCTCCGCCATAAGCCTCGAATGACACATTGTCCAGCGCTTTGACGCCTTCTCCGTTTAAGCAGGTCAGATCGATCACCTGAAGGCGCTTTTCTCCCCGCTCCACCTCAGGTCTTTCGATCTCCAGGCTGATCGGGCGGCCCACCATCATTTCCGTAAGCTGCGCCTGGTCTGTCTCCGCCGTGTTTACCACGCCGATATATTCCCCCTTGCGCAGGATTGCCACCCTGTCAGAGATCGCAAGCACTTCATTCAGCTTATGGGTGATAATGATAATGGATTTTCCGTCCTTTTTCATATTCCGCAGCACTGCAAAGAGCCGCTCTGTCTCCTGGGGCGTGAGCACTGCCGTCGGCTCGTCCAGGATCAGGATATCCGCTCCTTTATAGAGTACCTTCAGGATCTCCACTGTCTGCTTTTCTGACACTGACATATTGTAGACCTTTTTGGACGGATCCAAATCAAAGCCGTATCTCTGTGCCAGCTCTCCTACTTTGGCATTGATCTCCCTGCGGTTTACTGTCGCTTTTCCGTCCAGCCCCAGCACGATATTCTCAGCCGCGGTCAGGACATCCACCAGCTTAAAGTGCTGATGGATCATGCCGATCCCGAGTGCGAAAGAATCTTTCGGAGAACGGATCGTCACTTCTTTCCCCTTAACATAGATTTCACCGTGATCCGGGAAATAAATTCCTGACAACATATTCATCAGAGTTGTCTTTCCGCTTCCGTTTTCCCCGAGAAGTGCAAGGATCTCCCCTGTTTTCAGTTCAAGGTTGACATCCTTGTTAGCGGTTACCTTCCCGAAAGTCTTCGTCACATGATGCATTTTTACCGCATATTCTGCTGCCCCGCTCAAGCTCTCATCCTCCTTCTTTCTCTTATGTCTTCCTGATATGAACAAAGCCGTCCGAAGACGGCTCTGCCATAAATCCTCCCGGTCTTGTCCGGTCCTTATTTAACTTTTAACTACTCAACCACAGTACATCCGTCAACGATATACAGCCAGGATGGTGCTGACGCCTCTTCCTGTTCATGGTAGTACTCGCCTTCTGCCACTTCAAACTCTTCGCCTTCCGGGCTCACGCCTTTGAGCGGTCCGGCAAATACATGAAGCTCTCCGGATTTGATCTTCTCTGCCGCCTCGTCGATTGCTTCCTGCGTGCCCTCTGCCGCGATGTTCTCGTTCAGCGGTGACAGGTAAACCGCGCCGTCCGCAAGGCCTTTGCACCAGTCAACCGGGATCTCCTCGCCATCGATCATTGCCTGTACAGCCTCTGTCACGTAGATTCCCCAGTCAATACGCGGAGAGATCAGAGACGCATTCGGAGCCGCCTCGATCATATCATTATTGTATCCTACCTGCCATACGCCATTCTCCTCCGCAGTGGTAGCCGGAGCCGTAGAGTCAGAATGCTGTGAAATCACGTCGCATCCGCGGTCGATCAGCGCCTTTGCCACCTGGGACTCAACGGTCGGGTCATTCCAGGAATTGGTGTACATGATCTCCATTGTCACATCCGGGTTCACGCTCTTCGCGCCAAGATAGAATGCGGTATATCCGCTGATAACCTCGGCAAACGGGAACGCGGCTACATATCCCAGCTTGTTGGACTCTGTCTTCAGTCCTGCCGCGATACCTGCAAGATAACGTCCCTCATAGATTGATGCGAAATAATTGTGGAAATTGTCAAGTCCCGCATCCTTTGCCTGATATCCTGTGGCATGGCAGAACTGAACATCCGGGTACTCTCTTGCCACTTCCACTACATAATCCTCAAAACCGAAGCTCGTAGCAAAAATAATGTTACATCCCGCATCCACAAGCTCTCTTAAAGCTGTATCACATGACGCGTCTTCTGCTACGTTATATTTGTTAATGATCTGATCATCACTTAAGCCGAGGGCCTCCTGCATCTCCTGTGTTCCCAGATCCTGATTGTATGTGTAACCCATGTCACTGGGATCTGAAATGTGGACAAATCCCACCTTGATCTCATCTTTCGGGATCCCTTCTGAAGCCGTTGCGGAAGATCCTCCACCATCATTTCCGCCAGTCTCTGCAGCCGGAGCTCCGCACCCTGCGATCAGGGTGACTGCCATAGCCGCGCACAAAAATACGCTGACAATCCTCTTTTTCATATTTTTCCTCCTTCTCGTCATTGTCCGGGAATCCTCCCGGAATCAGTCTTTAAGTTAAAAAACGCCATCCAGATCATCGGTGTATACGGACAGCCTTTTCGTATTCATTTTACCCTCTGCCCTCGTATAAGTCAACATCTTTGTCTTCCCGCCTCAAGCGCGTCTGTCTTCTCCTCATGAAGCGCGCCATCTCCCTGTCCGTATCCAGACAATGCGCGGCAGCCGGCACAGATCCCCCCTGTGCCGGCTGCCGCGGCAAAACTGATTCGGATAAATATTACCGGATGTCAAGTACCTTATAGTCCTGATCTTCCACTGTCTTTTTCAGGACATCATCACTGACCTCTGCATTCAGAGTGACAACAGCTGTCCCCGCCTCATGGCTCACCTCAGCCGCGTCCACTTCCGGGAGAGCTTCCAGGACTTTTTTCACCCTGGCTTCGCAGTGTCCGCACATCATTCCTTCGATTTTCATTGTTTTTGTCATTGTTGTTTCCTCCTCTTTCTTTTTGCTCTTTATTTTTTTATCTCTGCTGGCATCATACATTTTAAACCAGTTGAGCCGCAGTGCATTGCTGACCACGCAGACGCTGGACAGGCTCATCGCCGCTGCCCCGAACATGGGATTTAACTGCCATCCGAAGAGCGGGATCCACACGCCTGCCGCCAGCGGGATACCGATCACATTATAGAAAAACGCCCAGAACAGATTCTCATGGATATTGCGCAGTGTGGCGCGGCTTAAACGGATCGCGGCGGGCACATCGCTTAAGCGGCTCTTCATGAGCACCACATCTGCCGCGTCAATGGCAATATCCGTTCCCGCCCCGATGGCGATCCCGATATCCGCCCTTGTCAGCGCAGGCGCGTCATTAATGCCGTCCCCGACCATGGCAGCCCTGCCTTTTTTCTTCAGAGACCGGATCACGCTCTCCTTGCCGTCCGGCAGCACGCCGGCTATGACTTCATCCACGCCTGCCTGCGCGCCGATGGCTTTTGCCGTCCGTTCATTGTCGCCGGTAAGCATGACAACGTGGATGCCCATATTCTGAAGTTCCTTCACTGCCCTCGGGCTGTCCTCCTTGATCACGTCTGCCACGGCAATAATACCGATAAACTCGCCGTCCCTGCTGAAGAACAGCGGTGTCTTGCCCTGTTCAGACAGCTCCTCCGCCTTCCGCCTTGCTTCATCCGGGATACGGGCCTTTTTCCCGATAAATGTCAGATTTCCTCCTGCCAGCCCTGACCCGTTCAATCTTCCTGTCAGTCCGTTGCCCGGGACAGCATGGAAGTCTTCCGTCTCCAGGGAGCCATTGATCTTTTCCTCCTCTGCCCTCGCGATGATCGCGCGGGCAAGCGGATGCTCGCTCTTCTTCTCAAGCGCGCAGGCATATGCAAGAAGCTCTGATTCCGTAACGGATGCCGCAGGAATGATATCAGTTACCTTCGGCTCTCCGCTGGTGATGGTGCCGGTCTTATCCAGGGCGACAATCTGTGTTTTCCCGGTCTCTTCCAGAGACACCGCTGTCTTGAACATTATGCCGTTCTTTGCGCCCATTCCATTGCCCACCATGATCGCAACCGGAGTTGCAAGACCCAGGGCGCAGGGGCAGCTGATCACAAGAACAGAAATCCCTCTTGCCAGCGCGAACCCGATCGTCTGCCCTGCGATCATCCACACAATAACGGTCACCAGGGCAATACTGATCACTGCCGGGACAAACACTCCGGATACCCGGTCCGCCACCTTTGCGATCGGCGCTTTGGTCGCCGCCGCGTCGCTTACCATCTGGATGATCTGCGAAAGCGTAGTGTCCTCGCCCACCCGCGTCGCCTCGCAGCGCAGGAATCCGGACTGGTTCACAGTGGCGGCTGACACCGCGTCCCCGGCTTCTTTGTCCACGGGAATGCTCTCTCCGGTGAGCGCGGATTCATTTACCGCGCTGTGCCCTTCCAGGATGATCCCGTCCACCGGGATGTTCTCGCCCGGCCTTACGACAAAGATATCCCCTTTTCGCACCTGTTCGATGGATACTGTCTCCTCCACGCCGTTTTTCACCACTGTCGCTGTCTTCGGAGCCAGCTTCATCAGGCTCTTCAGGGCATCCGTGGTCTTTCCTTTAGACCGCGCCTCCAGCATCTTTCCCACTGTGATCAGCGTAAGGATCATTGCAGCGGATTCAAAATAGAATTCATGCATATAGGACATCACGCCTGCCATATCACCACGCATCTGTGCGTCAGTCATGGCAAAAAGGGCGTACAGGCTGTACCCGTAAGACGCTCCCGCTCCCAGCGCCACAAGAGTGTCCATGTTGGGCGCGCGGTGGATCAGCCCTTTGAATCCACTGATAAAAAACTTCTGGTTGATCACCATGACCGCCGTGGTAAGCAGAAGCTGGATCAGGCCCATGGCAACGTGGTTTCCTTCCAGAAAGGAGGGCACGGGCCAGTTCCACATCATATGTCCCATAGAAAAATACATCAGAGGGAGAAGGAAACATAGGGAAGCAGTCAGGCGTTTCTTCATCTTCGGCGTCTCCCGGTCTTTCAGGGAATCCTCTGCCGCTGCTGCTGACACAGAAGCCCTGCTGCCGCCCTCTTCCCAGGCTCCCTTCTGTGCCGCCCCATATCCGGCTTCTTCCACGGCCGCGATGACCGCTTCCGGGGCTGCCGTCCCCTCCACTCCCATCGAATTCGTCAGCAGGCTCACCGAACAGGAGGTCACTCCCGGCACTTTGGAGACTGCCTTCTCTACACGGGCGCTGCACGCGGCGCAGCTCATGCCCGTCACATTATATTGTTCCATATCATCACTCCTTTGATCTGCCGCTTTATTTCATCAATTTCTGAAGGACAAGGACCAGTTCATCTATGGTCTCTTCTTTTCCCTCACGGATATCCTCTGTCACGCAGGTGCGGATGTGTTCCGCAAGAAGTACCTTATTAAAACTGTTGAGCGCCGCATTGACCGCTGACACCTGGATAAGAATATCCGGACAGTAGGCATCGCTCTCCACCATCTTCTTGATCCCCCGCACCTGTCCCTCAATGCGGTTTAAACGGTTTATCATGCTCTTTTTTTCATTCTCCGAACGTTCTTTTGTTTTGTTCCGACATCCGGGACAGACTTTCCTTATTTCATTCATGAGCACATTCCTCCTGATTCTGCTGAAATATTCACAGCAAGTTTCTGTTGCAAAGCATAAGACTTGAGAGTCTTTTTTATACATCATTCCAGTCCATAAACCCCCACGGGGTATTTTGCCGTTTACATCATTATATACCCCGCCAGGGTATGATGCAATAGAAAAAATAAAAAAGACAAAACATTTCCCGAAATTTTCTTTCCCGAATGTTCTGTCTTAATAGTTGTTCTCCTGTATGAAGTTTATCAACGCTTCCCATTGTCACATATTTTTATGGAAAAGCTCCAGCAGCGCCGCCAGTTCTTCCGCCTTCATCTGTCCCGGCGCAGAAGCCCTTCCCACAGTGCCGAAGGTCACCGCGGATCCGAATGCCTCTCCGCAAATGCGGCTGATCACCCCGTCTCTTCCCATAGACATGGTGATCACCGGGCATTGCGCAGGGTCTGATGTTATCTCCTCGGTCGCGGCAAGGAGTGTCAGTACATCTTTCCTGCTCCGGGGCATGACCGCGATTTTTGCGATATCCGCACCCAGCTCCTGCATGTTGCGAAGCCGGAACAGGATTTCTTCCCGGGATGGAGTCTTTTGGAAATCATGATTTGAGACCACCGCTTTGACACCGTATTCACGCGCTGTCTCTATGATATCCTTTACCACTTTGTCTCCGGCAGACGCCTCAATATCCACCAGATCGAGCATTCCGGTCTGCACTGCCCGCCTGTTCAGTTCCACATATACCTTTTTATCAATGGCTTTCTCTCCGCCCTCTTCTGCCGTGCGGAATGTAAACAAAACCGGCATCTCCCCAAGAATGTTTCTCAAAACCCTCAGCGTTTCCTCTGTTTTTTCAAAGTCAAAGACATTCTCGTACCAGTCCGCGCGCCACTCTGCAAGATCTGCCGCAGAATCCCTGACCGCTTCCGCTGCAGCCATAATTTCTTCGTCCGTCACGCCTGCAATGGGCACGCAGATTTTAGGAATACCTGCTCCAATCTCAATATTTCTGACTTTAACCTGTCTCATCTTTCTCTCCTTCCAGATCGTCAACCGCAGAGTTACACTGTCTTCCACTTTCTGACCTTTTCTTTATAGTAGATAACGCCTTCTCTTAGGATTTCCGGCTTTCCGTCCTGTATCTCCACTTCTGTCACCGCACAGTTCGGGGGCACTTCTTCCCTCCAGAAGCCTGACACGGATAAATTCCCCTTGATCCTGTTTAAAAGCGCTGTCATGGCAGCCCCGTGCGTAGACACAAGGATATTCTTGTCCTGCAGATCCTCTCGTTCACAGATCTCCTTCAGGAAGTCTCCTGTACGGTCGTAGAGCTGCCGGATCGTCTCCGCGTCCTCCGGCGGGATATAATGCTCTGTATCCGTAAAAAAGCGGTTAAACTCATCGCTCCCCGGTTCCTTTCCTTCGCCGCCGGTGCACATTCCTTCATAACTCCCGAAACACATCTCTTTGATCCGGTCCTCGTCATAAAGGGGCGCCCTGCGGTCTCCGAGTATGATCCGCGCGGTCTCTTTTGCCCTTGAAAGCGGACTTGTATACCCTATATCAATCCGGAGAGTTTTCATTCCCTCCGCAGTCTCTTCTGCCAGATGTCTTCCATATTCATTGAGCGGGATATCTGTATGCCCCTGTACCCTGTGCGTTCTGTTCCAGTCCGTCTCTCCATGGCGGATAATATATAATCTCATGGTCTTCTCTCCTTTGAATCCTTGTCTTTTTTCTTGTTGAAGGCTATAATGAAACCGATACTTTTCAGAGAAAGGAATGATACAGATATGAATAAGATCACAAGCTTTACCATTGACCATATCCGGCTCGTGCCGGGCATCTATGTCTCAAGAAAGGACACTGTCAGCGGCGCGGTCATCACCACATTTGACATCCGCATGACAAGCCCGAATGACGAACCCGTGATGAATACCGCGGAAGTCCATACCATCGAGCATCTGGGGGCAACCTTCCTCAGAAACCACGGAGAATATAAAGACCGTGTAATCTATTTTGGTCCCATGGGATGCCGGACAGGTTTTTATCTTCTCCTTGCAGGCGACTATGCTTCCTCTGACATTGTCCCCCTGATGAAGGAAATGTTCTCCTTTATCGCTTCCTATGAGGGCGAGGTCCCCGGGGCATCTGCCCGCGACTGCGGCAATTACCTGGATATGAACCTTCCTATGGCAAAATATCTTGCAAAAAGATTCATCGAAAACGTGCTCACTGACATTCAGGACTCTCAGCTCTATTATCCTGAGTAAAATCAACGGTGTAATGCGTAAACGAAAATGATCCCGTCCGCGGTATCCGTTCCCGGGCCCGCGGATGATCTCCGGGATCACCGCCGCTTTTTCAGCACTTCCTGTCTGATGTATTGATAGGTCTTCTCCTCCCCCTGCTTTGCAAGCATGAGAAGCAGCTTCTCCAGAAGTTCTCTTGTTTCCTGGTGCATCAGTTCCCCTGCTTTACCATTCATATAATAATCCAGAGGATCCGAATCCTTATACTTGTCTCCTTTATATACTTTGCATGCCGCGATCCTGTCAAGGAACATCTCCACCACATACCGTACCGGCATCTTCATCCCCACGAGGACCGCGTTTCCGTCCAGGCCGTAATCGATCCAGTATTCATAGTGGTGCTTGTTCCTTCCTTTATGGTGCAGCCATGCAGAAGAATATCCCTTATCTTCCCTCTCTGCATTGTTGGGGCTGCGGTTGCCCTGATAATATCTGCACCCCACCCGGAATTCTGTCCAGCTGTACTTGGACAGATCATGGAGCAGTCCCTGCCGGCAGAGTCCCACACGGAAGCATTCTTTCATGACAAGGATCTTATGCTTTGTAATCGTATGGAAATGCTTCAGAGCCTTCATGATCTTTTCCGCCCTTTTCCTTTGTCTGACTTCTCTTTCAGCTCTGTACCGGTCAGGATGATAATGCTCCGTTCCTTTACCTCAATACACTTCTGGTCCTCCAGCAGTGCCGGAGCTGTACGGATCCCGTCCTGCGTGCCGGCAGCAAGCTTCCACCCTCTGCCTTTCCCCGGGGACGGCAGCGCGAACGTATGCGGAAGCCAGTGCATGTTATAGGCGATAAAACACTCTTCATCTCCTGCTCCTGCCGCGGAATAAAGAACTCCAAGCTGGCGGCTGGACACTTCGTCCTTGATCTGCCATGCGCTCTCCCCGTGATAAGACACATCCGGCACGCCGCACGCGGTCCGGTCCATTCCTTTGAGTTCTTCCTCACGGTGCAGGCACGGATGCGCTTTGCGAAACGCGATCAGCTCCTTCACAAAGGTAAAGAGCTCGTCATCTGTCTTAAGCCTGCTCCAATCCACCCATCCGGTCTCATTGTCCTGGCAGTATACATTGTTATTGCCTTTCTGCGTATTGTAGAATTCATCCCCCGCAAGGATGCACGGCGTTCCCTGGGCTGTGAGGAGAAGGAAAAAGGCATTTCTCACCTGATTCTTCCTCAGAGCTGTCACCGCCCGCTTGCGGCTGGGTCCTTCCGCCCCGCAGTTCCAGCTGTAATTATAGTCCGGACCGTCCGTATTATTCTCACCGTTCGCCTCATTATGTTTCGAATCATATGAGACAAGATCCCACAACGTGAAACCTGTCTGCGCAGTGATATAATTGCATTTCCCGTCAGCCGCGGAATGATGTCTGAGCGCCCAGACCGCATCCCCTATCATGTTTTCATCCCCCTTAAGGAAACGCCGCATGATATTCTGGAAAGCATCATCCTTCCTCATCAGTTTGATATCTTTTAAAAAGGGATCCCCCTGCAGAATCTCCCATGGTACGATGTACGGATTCACCACAAATCCGTCTATATGGTATTCCAGCATATAGAAGCGCAGGCACTCCAGCACTGTCTGCACCGGGATTTCTTCTGTAAACGGCATTTCCAGGACCACTTCAATACCTTCCCGGTGACATGCCTTGATCATGTCCTTTAATTCCCTGACAGCGGAGTCTCCCGCCGCATACGCTTCTTTTGGCGCAAAATAATAAGCCGGGCCATACCCCCAGTAATTGATCTTTCCTTTCTTACACTCTTCAAATTCGTAAACCGGCATGCACTGGATCTGGGTGATCCCCAGCTCCTTCAAATACGGGATCTTCTCAATAACGCCCGCATAAGTGCCTTTGTGCCTGACCTTCGAAGAACTGTGTTTTGTAAAGCCGCGCACATGGAGGCTGTATGCCGTCACCTCGTCCCAGCGCAGATGCAGCCTTCTGTCATCTTCCCAGTCATACTCCGGTGATACCAGCTTCCCGCGGATCTCGTGAGCAGTCAGATCCCGCTCTCTCCCGAACACTTTCTTTCCCGTGATCTCCTTGACATACGGATCGATATACACCTTGCCGCCTATCTCGAAGTTATATTCGTACTTTTCAGCCTCAATCCCTTCCACTGCAAGGAACCGCACCTCTCCGATCCCTTCTTGTTCCGGCATCTCGAAACGGGCCGCGGGCTGAGCCTTTCCTCTTCTGTACAGAAGGAGTTCACAGGTTTTGCCTGATGGCACCTGCACGGAAAAATTCACTCTGTCTCTTTCTACTGCCGCTCCAAACGGCTGTGGTTTCCCTGTCGTCTTCTTCATAGTCTGTTCCTTTCCTACTGCCAGCCATCTGTTCCATACATATCAAGATTATCTCTGTTGATAAAGAATGTTTCTACGCTGATCTCTTTTTCATAAGAGCCCCCATCCAGAATCGCTGCTGCTGTCTTTACAGCCATCTTTCCCATATTAATAGGCGACTGTGCCCCGATCCCGGCCATCGGGCTCTCCGGATCCGCCAGCGCGGTCTTTACATCCGGCGAACCGCCCACGCTGTATACAAGGATATCATTCCGGCCGGCAGCTTCCAGCGCCTGCAGCACCTGAAGTGCCATTTGGTCGTCTCCGCACATAATTGCATCTGTCTGTGAATTTTCTTCCAATACACTGCTTATCTCAGCCTGTACCCCGCTCTCTGTCTTTCCTGCATTGATCCGCCTGGTCACTTCGAACCCTTTATTTCTGATCATTTCTTCAAACCCTGTAATCCGCGCATTAACCGTAGCGTTTTCAGGGCTTTCCACGAGTATCAGCTTCCCTCCGTCCGGCTTCCGCTCGATCAGGTTCTGGGCACAGATTCTCCCTGCATTCTCATCATCTGATCCGATAAAGGCATCTGTCAGACCGGCTTCTTCCGCGCGGACATCCAGATTAATAACAGGAATATCCGCTGCCGCTAAAGCCTCCAGGGATTCTGTAATCCGCTCCGCGTCCACTGGGCAGAGAAACACCATGTCCACTTCTGCGTCAATCATCTCCTGGATCTGGGCTGCCTGCACATCCGCATCCTGCTGCGCATTGCGAACCAGCAGGGCGCTCTCATATTCTTCCAGCTCTGTCCCGATCGAATCCTTCAACACCTGGTAAAAAGGATTCTCCAGATCCGGGCAGCTGTAACCGAACAGCCCTTCCTCAGTCTCGTCTTCCGGTTCTTCCTCCTGCTCTTCCACAACAGCGTTATCTTCCGGCGTCCCCACATTCTGTTTGCATCCTGATATAAAAACAACGGCAAGCACTGCCAATAGTATGATCCTGAATCGTTTCTTCTTCATTCATGTTCCTTTCTGTCCTGATCTTGTTGTCGTCCACTCTTTCATTCTATCGTGTTTCAGAGGAATGTCAATAATCTTATATCTTGCTTTTTCGATTTCTTTCTGATACCATCATGGTACGATAC
>DXCD01000001.1 GCA_019116185.1 Candidatus Mediterraneibacter stercorigallinarum | reverse complement strand
AAAACCATGTAAAATTAAGACTCGTGCAGCCGGGGTGTTAGCGGTACCTTGTACCTGCAATCCGCTATAGCAGGGGTGATATTGCGCAGAGGGCGGCAGCCGGCAGAGCTGCCCCCGGTAAGTGACGTTGAAGTCCGGGTCTCACGCGACGGGAACTTGTGAACCGTGTCAGGTCGGGAACGAAGCAGCACTAAGCAGGACCTCCCGGGTGCCGTGAGGGTGCCTGGACTGAGTTAACTGCCGGGGTAACGTCTGTTGGTCAAGTTCGAAGCGCAATGCACGAAAAAAGAAAATAATGTATTTCAAGATAAAACAGCCGGCTGAACGCTTTCGCATCAGCCGGCTGTCTTCCTGTCTGCCGCACTCTTTTTCCGCATCTTCTGCACTGCCCGCAGCTCTTTAAAAAAGTCCTTCATCAGCGTACTGCACTCATCTCCCAGCACACCGGTCTCAAGCTGCACCTGATGGTTAAATTCCTTCATATCCAGGAGATTCAGGATCGATCCCGCACATCCCGCTTTCGGATTCATGCACCCGACCACAACCCGGGTTACGCGTGACTGAACGATTGCTCCGGCGCACATCTGACATGGCTCCAGAGTCACATAGAGCGTGCACTCTTCCAGACGCCAGTCTCCCATCTTCCTGCTCGCCTTCCTGATCGCCGTGATCTCAGCATGCGCCAGCGGATTCTTATCTGTATTTCTGCGGTTGTATCCCCTTCCGATGATCTTTCCGTCGTGCACGATCACACAGCCGATGGGCGTCTCATTGAGGTCATACGCCTTCTTCGCCTGCCGCAGCGCCTGCCTCATATATTTTTCATCTGCTTTTTTCTGCTTTCCGCAGCAGTCTTTTTCCATTCCTTCCATAACATCCCTTTCATCCGCTGTTCTTTTTCTCCCGGTCAGCGAATACACTAGACTGAAAAGAGACAAGACCAGAGGTAATATATGAATTCCGGTACTTTTTATCTTTATGAATATGAAAACAATAAACGCAGGAGAAATGTCGGCTTCATCAAGGTTTCCCGGCATTACCGCTCCTGCATCCTCCAGATCCATGCCCGCGGCATCCCCGTGGGAAACGGCGCCTCCCTGGAGCTGTACGCATTTTACCGGGATGACGCTGACCTGATCGCAGAACAGATCGCTGTTCTGAACTGTTTCAGGAAAAATGTCTCCGCCCGGCTCCCGATTGCAGAGTCCCGCTTTCCCGAAGGCCGCCCCCTGCCGCAGATCGACGGATTCTTTCTCCGCCTGCCCGGAGGACAGTCCGCTCTGTTCTGGATGGCGTCCGCATTTTTCTTTGACGTGGATATGGGCAAGCTGAAAATCGCCTCTGAAGCACGCGTCCTCTCAGATACAGCGGAGAAAAACCCGGCGCTTTCTGACACAGCTTCTGCCGGAGAAGAGCTCCCGCACATCACTCTGCCCGAATCGGAGGAAGAGTCTGCACTGCCTTCTGATAATATCCGCCAGCCGGAAGAAACCTGCGCTCCCCCGGAAATCCTCGCAGCAGAAGACGGCAGCCCCGAAGAAAATGCTTCGGAAAGCACCTCTGTAGTGGCTGACAAAAAAATTCCCGAAGAACCGGAAGAACCGCTGCCGGTCTCAGCGCCCTCACGGCCGACTGAGCATTCTGAACATTCTGAGCCTGATGAAGCTGATGGACCTCCCGGGCATCCCTCCGCAAGAAAAATCCAGCGCTCGGACATTGCCCGGCTGCCGCGGAGGTTCTGGCCGCTCGCCAACAACAGCTTCCTTCTTCACGGATATCACAACTACAATCATCTCATGCTTATTGAGGAAGAGGGGCGCACATGGCTGGGGGTTCCCGGTGTCTATGCGCCGCAGGAGGCACGCGCTGCAGATCTGTTCGGCTTTCCACGTTTTACCCGTTCCTGCGCAGCTTTCCCCGAACTCACCGACGAAGAGCGGAACGACAGTGGTGATTTCGGGCACTGGTGCCGCTGTGTGGGAAACTCCCGTTCCCGCTGACTGCACACTGTGCCGGCCGCACACTCTGCCAAATGCCCGCTCCGCCGGCCGCACGCTCTGCTGACCGCGCAGTCTTCTGACCGCGGTATGCTCAGATCATCCCGTTCATTTCCTGATACAGCCGTTTTGCATAGCTGTCCGTCATGCCGCACACATAATCTGTCACCAGGAGGAGACGCAGATAAAGCTTCTCCTCCTCGCTCTTTCCCGCAGACTGCAGCTTATATGCATTTTTATAATTATCCGAAATAAAGGACACGACACGTTTATCAATGGTATCCTGCGGTTCTTCCGTATCAAAATAGAGGACTGCATGGACCAGCTTGTCCATGAGATCATTCAGGATCGGAGACTCTGACACTTCCATCTTGTAGATCGCCATAGATGAAAACACATACCTGTGCGCCATATCTCCCAGCAGATCCATGAGCTTCTCCCCAAATGTACCATAGAACAGGTCATGACAGAATGTTCCCTCCATGATCCTGTCATAATTTGACGTAAATCCAAAAGTCGCGCAGCTGATCAGGAACCCCTGCGCGCTGACAATCCAGTTCTTCACTGCATAAGATTCCGGATTGCTCACTCCTTTCCCGAGCCCGCGCTCATAAAGCTGGCGCAGCTTGTCCAGAGGCCGGAAAGGCGACTGTGGATTTGCTCTCTGAAGCGGTTCCAGCTCCCGCTCCAGAATATAATATGTGATAAATCCCTTTACATATGCATCCTCAATATCCGCGGTCTTATAAGCCAGGTCATCCGCCGCCTCCAAAATATAAGTCAGGGGATGCCTGTTATTCCCCGCGCCTGTCGCCTCTGTCACACTGCGGAATATCTTTTCATCCGCAAGGTAATACCCCATTTTCTTATCTTTGATATTCCCGCTCTCTTCATTGATCTCAGTAGAAGAGACCGGATATTTGATGATCGTATTGAGGAGGGCATACGTCAGGTTCATCCCGTGTTCATCCACAAGATAGTGCAGCTTCGTGACCAGCCGGAGAGCCTGGGCATTCCCCTCAAAATGAAGGAGATCCTGTTTCATCTGCCCGCTCAGCATCTCATCTGCAGCCCTGCCTCTGAATCTCAGCCGAGGCAGGTTCCTGGCGAACCACTCCCTGATCGCGATCTCCCCGAAATGGCCGAAAGGCGGATTTCCGATATCATGTATCAGCCCCGCGCACTCGAGAATATGGGAGATATCCTCCTTCATCTGAGGGGTGAAGCCGGAATTTCTCCGATATTTCAGGATATTCTCGCCAATATTCTGTCCCAGCGATTTTCCCAAGGAAGAGACCTCCAGAGAATGGGTCAGCCTGGTACGGATAAAATCACTTTTATCCAAAGGGAACACCTGCGTCTTGTCCTGAAGCCTTCGAAACGACGCGCTTCCTATGATCCTGTGGTAATCTTTCTCAAATTCACTTCTCAGGTCAGCCGAGCGTTGTCTGTGCGAACTTTCGCGTTCCCGCCTGTCAGACAGCAGCGTCTTCCACTCCATGGTTCATCCTCCTCCCAAGTTCATTCCTTTTGAAACAGCCTTTTCCTGATATGTCTCACCCCGCAGGCCATGCTGCGGGGTGAGACATGTTTATCTGTATTTGTTTCATATATCTGACTAAAATTCTATATCCGCATCTGCTTTCACAGCCGCGGCCGTCATCCGCCTTCTGTCAGTCAAGATAGATCGGCGGCTCATAAGCTTTCCCGAGGAGCGCTTTCTTACGTTCCTGAAGTCCGAGGAACGCCCACTCTGTCATATCGGTCCACTTATGGATCGTCCGGTCATACACCTGTACATACCCGATGCGGGTCGGATGCATGCGCACGCTGTTAGACTGGTATTCCCTTCCTGTATACGGGTTCACTTCACCTGCTGCCGTGTCCTCTTCAGCATCATTGTGCGGAATCACCGGCTCAAAATCGTCTTTCTCCTGCGGCTCTGTATGAGATTCTGCAGCCGGCTCTGCCGTGTTCTGGGCAGCCTCTTCTGCTTCCTGCGTTTCTGTATTCTCCGCTTCTGTGCTGCCGGCAGGTAATTTCTCTTCCTGTGCCTTTACTTCCGCAGCGGATGCATCTTTATTCTGTTTCCTGCGCAGGAAAAGCCCTCCCCGGAGTATGCCCTTCGGCTTCTCCAGTTCTTTTTGGATCTCCTCTATCGGCTCTCCTGCCTTGACAGTTTCTTCAAGCGCTGACAGTTCTCTATGCATATCGTAGAGCTCGCCGATCGTCATATCCCTCTCTCCTGAAGCCGGCTCTTCTGACGGTCCGGGGCTGTCATCTTTCGCCGGTTCCTCACTTTGCACGGTCGCCACAGTCTCTGCAGTCTGTACAGACTCCGCGGCCTCTGCCGCTTCGGCTTCTCTCCGCTCTCGTTCAATCGCTTCTGTCCTCGCCGCTGCCGCTTTCTCCAGAGCTGCCGTACTTCTCTGCGGCTGTACGTCAACAGACATAATACTGAGCCGGAACGGGCACTCCAGGATATCTGCAATCATGCGCATATCCTGTTCCTGAAAATTATCACGGCCCAGCCTCTGTGTCAGATTCTGCCTTGACATCTTTTTCCCGGTCTTTTCCTCGATCTGCTCTGCCAGCTGTTTGATTGTCATTCCCTTTCTTCCAAGGATGATCTTGACCTGTTCCCCAAATGTTAAATCTTCCATGGTCTTCCTCCTTACGTATTATCTATACTCACATCAGTCGCTCCCCAGATATTCCTCCAGTGTAATATTCTGCTCATGAATCTCCCTGGCGGCATTCTCCCCCACATAACGATAATGCCACGGTTCAAATATAATCCCTGTCACGTCCGCCTTATCCGGCGGGTAGCGCAGAATAAAACCATACTCCCAGCAGTGTTCCATCAGCCACTGCTGCTCCGCTGTGTCGCCCTGCCGGTCATCCAGCGCTTCATATTCCGTAGAAATAATATCCACTGCCAGTCCCGTCGCATGCTCGCTTGTCCCGGGAACCGCCACGGACTGCCTGGTCTGATCATAAGCATCCAGCGGTGTATATCCCTGATTGATCCAATCCTGCATTGTCGCATTAAACACAGTTCTCTGCTGATCATAGGATCGGTATGCAGACGCCACGTACATGCTCAGTCCCGCCGCCTCTGCATCGGAAAGCATCCGATCAAGCGGCTCCCGGATCCTCGCATCCACAGAACGTTCGCTCTCCACTTCATACATCTCTGCCGGGGCATAAGATGTGTCCAGCGGATGCGCCTCATTTACAAGAGCGAGCGCCCATCCGTCTTCATTTCCCGCAAGAACCTCTAAGTTGTTGTGGGAAGCGTCATATTTGTTGATCTGAAGCTGAAGCTCTTCGTTGGTCTGCTGCAGTTTTGAATATTGAGATTCGGCTTCTGCTTCTTTTTTATTTATAACAATGCCTGCAGCAAGTACTGTAATCAGTATTCCCGCGGCAGCTCCCATAATTACGCCGCACAGGAACACCCTTTTCAGCCTTTGATTGAAATTGACTTTTCTCATAATTTCAACTCCGTATGCAGTCTGGTATCGATTTCTTTGTCTGTGGAGCACACTGCCATCCTATAGGGCAGTCCTTTTATTTCATACTCCATATAATAATAATCCCCGGGGAACTCCCTGGGCTGTCTGACCAGCACCGGAGGGTCGCCCATGCGGATACAGAACGCATCGACAGGAAGCGCCATCCCCTTTCCTGTCGCTTTCATAAAGCTCTCTTTAAGCACCCAATATCGATAAAAGAGCTCTGTCCTCGTGTCTTCTGACTCTTCTTCCAAGATAGCCTCATACTCTTCCCGGCAGAAAAAACGGCCGGCTATATTTTCTTTCAGCTGTCCGATCTTCTCCAGGTCGCACCCCACCTGTTCCCGCCTGCCGTCAAGCTCGGCGGCGCACATGACAAACGTGCCCGAATGCGAAAGATTATATGATATGTCGTCTGTCAGTCCGTATTCTGCGCGGATCTGCTGCCACAGGCTCCACACCCCGACGCTCTGCGCCTTCATCTCCTGAGAGCGCAGTGCATCCGCTTTTTTCTTTCGGAAGTCAGGAAGAAGACTGTAATATTTATCATAACATCGTTTCTCATAAAGCGGCGTCACATCCGCGATCCACGCTCTTACCATCTCTATCCTCTCAGATAGCGGACTTCAAATGTCTCTATTGTAATCGGTTTGTTAAAAAGTACGCCCTGCGCATGGTCACAGCCCAGTTCGCCCAGGACATTTAACTGATCCTGCGTCTCCACTCCGGCAGCCTCGACAGAAGCTCCCAGCTGACGGCAGATATCGATCACAGCCTGCGCGACAATCCTGCTGCGGCTGTTTCCGACAATATTCGTAATCAGGCTCTTATCCAGCTTTAAAGCATCAAATTCCATGAGTGACAGAATCGAAAAGCTGGAATCCTTTGCGCCAAAATGATCAAGAATGACTCTTACATTTCCTTTCCTGATCTTACTGCTCGTCTCAGCCAGCATCTCCTGATTCATGTCGTTTCCGGACTCCGATACTTCTACTTCAAGATACTCGCAGCGCACGTGATACTTCTCAATGATGTTCATCATCTTTTCGGCAACGCTTTCCTGCTTCAGTGTCGCCCCGGCAAAATTAACTGCGATCGGTATCATCGGGATATCTTCGATCTCCCATCGGTGCAGGGTCCGGCAGACCTCTTCAAACACATACAGATCAAGGTAATGCGAGAGTTTAGTTTCCTCAAGCAGATTGATATACCTGCCCGGGTCAACAATGCCCAGATCTTTGTGATGGTAACGCACCACAGCCTCCGCCCCGGCTATATTCTCTGTCTGCACGTCAACTTTAGGCACAAGACAGACAATAAAATTCCCGTGCTCGATATCCTCCAGAAGATCCTGCTTGATAATCGGCTCATGATGCCCCTTTTTCAGATTTTTATAATATTTTTTCTTCTCCTCGCGCATCATGACTTCCGCATTGCCGACCAGCTTGTCCACGTCAATATCTACTTTCTCCCAGGCGTATCCCATGGACACAAGCCCCAGGCTGATATTGTCCAGCTTTGTATGCGCGGCATAGATCTGTTTCGTAAAATTCTCATAGGAAGTATTTTCCACCAGCACCAGATACTCATCTCCTGTCAGGCGGTACACCTCGCCGCTGCGGAAATACTCCTCAAGCACTTCACCCACACGGATCACGACCTCATCGCCGTACTCCCGTCCGAATTCTTTATTAAAATTCTTCAGCCCATTGATATCAACAGAAAGAGCCCCTAAAGATTTCAGCTCGTTTCCATTTACCCGATCCAGATAGTCTACCAGGCTGTTGCGGTTCAAAAGCCCTGTGAGATCGTCGTGATAGCTTAAATATTCCTGTTGCTTCTGCATCTTCTGAAGTGCGATCGCCTGCGGGATATACGGAAGAAGCGCCCTCATCAGATCAAGCGTACATCCGCCCCGGTGCACTCCCGCGACAGCCAGTATGGCTGTCGTTTCTTCGCTGATCTGGCGGAACACGCTGTAACTGTCAGCCGTGGTATCCGTGACCTCTTCCTTCATCCAGCGCGGCTGCTGGTCCTCGGGCAGCAGCTTCAGCCTGTCCCGCTGCCACTCGACATTCTCAGCGCACCACTCATAGATTGTCTCGATATCTCCCTGCTCTTTTTCTATATAATAAGCGTACTCCGCGTCGTAATAGTCGCGCACAGTACTCAGCACATCATTCATGATCTCCATGAGTGAACGTGGTTTATAACTATCGCTCATGCTTCTTCTCCCCTGCTGTATATAATTTAATAAATATGTGATTTTCCGGTTAAAATTGTACGCAAAAAAGGACTCCCTGCATATAACAGGGCATTTTTATTTTAGTATACGCTCTGCTAAAATGCAAGATAAACCTCTTGAAAAAGATAACAGGCCCCTGCGCCGACGCACGGACCTGCCCTCGCCTTCACTGGCGTGAACGATTTATGAATTTTTCATAATAACACTTTCTACCACATCCGCCACATGCTCGCACGCGTCTGCACATCTCTCCAGATAAATGAAGATATCCCGCCATGCGATGATGCGGATCGGATCCCCGGACTCTGTATAGAGATTCCTTACATTCTGTATGAAGAGCTTGTCCGACTCCTCCTCCAGGTCATTGATCCGGATGATCAGGCCCTTGAGATTTTTCGACCGCTTGAAATCCTTGAACTCTACAAGGAGCTCCCTCACTGCCTGACAGCAGCGGATCACTACGTCTGTCATCTTCAGGGCGCCGGGTTCGATCTCCCGGACATTATTCATATAAACTCTGAGCATGACATCTTCCACCTTATCAGTGATGTTATCAATATTCTGGCTCAGGGAGACAATATCCTCCCTCTCAATGGGCGGAATAAATTCCTTTGCCAGACGGTCCAGGACTTCATGTTTCTTCATGTCCGCGCTGTGCTCGATCTCATGAAGCCGGTCCAGCCGTCCCTGCAGGCTGTCCGGCTGGAAGCCTTCCAGCGTCTCTTTAAGCATCTCGGCCGCCCTGCATGAATCCTCGGCGCAGGCGATAAAATTATCAAAATAAAACGAATCCTGTTTCTTTGCCATTTTTCTTTCCTCCTCTGATATACATTTATGACAGTTCTCAGATATTTAAATTCTTCTATATAATACTAAAATACAGCCACAAAGATCTTCGCGACCACAAAACTGATCAAGCCGCATCCCGGGAATGTAAAAATCCATGTAAGCATCATATCTTTCACGACCCCGAAATTAATAGCAGACAGCCTTTTCACTGCCCCCACTCCCATAATCGCGCTTGTCTTCGTATGCGTCGTAGAGACCGGAATGCCGAATACACTTGAGAGCAGCAGGCAGGCCGCTCCTGCCAGGTCTGCCGAAAATCCCTGGAATTTCTCCAGCTTCACCATATCCATTCCGACGGATTTGATGATCTTCTCTCCGCCGACACTTGTCCCTACTCCCATGACCACACTGCACAGGAGCATGAGCCATACAGGGATCAGCATTCCCTGAACACTGCTCTGACCGTTACAGAAAGCAACTCCCAGGAAGAGCACGCCGATAAATTTCTGTCCGTCCTGAGCGCCATGCATAAAGCTCATAAACGCGGCTCCCAAAATCTGGGCACCTTTAAAAAATCCGTTCGTCTTGCGCCTGTCCATTCCGGCACAGATGATGCTGATGATCTTACAGATTCCCCAGCCCATAAAGAACCCGAGCGCAAGGCTCAGCACAAGACCGTATAACACTTTTGCCCACTCGGCGAAATTGATCCCGCCGATGCCGTTATGGATCGCAATGGCAGCTCCCGACAGTCCTGCGATCAGGCTGTGGCTCTCGCTGGTCGGGATCCCGAATACAGAAGCCGCCACACTGTATACGACAATGGAAAAGAGCGCCGCGCAGAGGGCGATCAGCGCCTTATCGGTCTCGCCTCCGAAATCCACCATATTGCTGATCGTTGACGCCACCGCGCTGTTGATGTGGGTCATCACAAGCACGCCGAGAAAATTAAACACCGCGCTCATCATGATCGCTGTCCTGACTTTGAGACATCTTGTCGCAATACAGGTAGCAATGGCATTCGGCGCGTCGGTCCAGCCATTCACAAAGATAACTCCCAGCGTAAGCACTACTGTAACCATCAAGACAGGATTACTAAATACCTGCTGGCAAAAACCAGAAAATGAAATATCCATAACTCTCTCCTTCTCATTTGTTCCCGGATAACTTATTTTTGCGCAAAAAAAGAGCATGCGGAAAACGCAGACGTTCTCTGCGCTTCCTGCGCGCAGATCATGTATTTATTATTGGTTCGTTTTCCTCCTGCTCCTTAATTTTACTTATTTTTAACCCAAATATAACATTCGAATGTACAACTGTCAATAAATCTGTTTTTTCCTAGCGAAATCATAGCACCAATTTGGGTAATAAAACTCTTCACCGGTCAATCCGGTAAACTGAAAAGCCGCAATATTCTTTTAGAAAAAAGGCCGCTCCCATGCCGCTGTCTTCAAAGCAGCATGGGAACAGCCTTTTTCCATTCTTCATATTTACAGATTCCACTTTTTATCCTGTACAAGCCTCAGCCTGTTCATCGCCCTGGCAAGTGACGCCTGGGTGTGATAATACTCCTGGGTGCTCTGCTTCTGACGGAGCTGCTCTTCGGCGCGCTCCCGCTGTTCCCGGGCGTGGCGCACATCGATATCCTCCGGGCGTTCCGCCGTGTCCACGATCAGGGTCACACGATTGTTCACGACCTCAGCGAACCCGCCGCCCAACGCGACCTCCTGCCACTTGCCTTCCTCTGCCTCCATGCGTCCGATGCCCACCGCGACGGCGATGACCATATTCTCATGGTTCGGAAGGATTCCTTTCTCTCCGTCCGGCGCCGGGATGACCAGCTTCCGGCATCTCCCGTCATAGAACACCTTATCACTTGCTATGATCTTCAGTCCGAATGTATCCATGCCTTCTACGCCTCCGCTGTTTCTGCCTTTGCCTTGGCGATCACATCGTCAATGGTCCCCACATTGAAGAACGCGGACTCCGGATAATCATCCATCTCGCCGTTAATGATCATCTTAAAGCCACGGATCGTCTCTTTCAGCGGCACGTATCTGCCGGGGATTCCCGTAAATGTCTCTGCCACGAAGAATGGCTGGGACAGGAATCTCTGGATCTTTCGCGCGCGCATGACAATCGCTTTGTCCTCATCGGAAAGTTCTTCCATGCCGAGGATGGCGATAATATCCTGAAGTTCTTTGTACTTCTGAAGGATGGCGATGACCTGGTTCGCCACCTCGTAATGCTCTTCACCCACTACGTCCGCCTCAAGGATACGCGAGCTTGACTCCAGCGGATCCACCGCGGGGTAAATTCCCTGCTCCACGATCTTTCTGGAAAGCACGGTAGTCGCGTCCAGATGGGCGAATGTCGTCGCAGGCGCCGGGTCTGTCAGGTCGTCCGCAGGCACATAGACAGCCTGTACGGATGTGACAGAACCGTTCTTCGTGGACGCGATCCTCTCCTGAAGCTCGCCCATCTCTGTTGCAAGCGTGGGCTGGTATCCAACGGCTGACGGCATACGCCCCAGAAGGGCAGACACCTCTGAGCCGGCCTGTGTAAAACGGAAAATATTGTCAATGAAGAGAAGGACATTTCTGTGCTCCTCGTCACGGAAATATTCCGCCATGGTCAGCCCTGTCTCAGCCACGCGCATACGCGCTCCGGGGGGCTCGTTCATCTGTCCGAACACCAGGGCGGTCTTCTCAAGCACGCCCGACTCCTTCATCTCTGTCCAAAGGTCATTTCCCTCGCGGGAACGTTCGCCCACTCCGGTAAAGATCGAGTAGCCGCCATGCTCTGTGGCAATATTGCGGATCAGCTCCTGGATGAGCACCGTCTTGCCCACGCCGGCTCCGCCGAAGAGTCCGATCTTACCGCCCTTTGCGTAAGGCGCCAGAAGGTCAATGACCTTGATCCCGGTCTCCAGGATCTCTACAACCGGGCTCTGATCCTCAAATGTAGGCGGCTGCCTGTGGATAACCCATTTCTCCGCATCATCGATAGACGCTCCGTCATCGATGGTCTCTCCAAGCACATTGAACAGCCTGCCAAGTGTCTTCTCTCCCACAGGCACCTGGATGCCCGCGCCGGTAGCAGTCACTTCCATATCCTTGTGCAGCCCCTCGCTGGCAGAAAGCATCAGGCAGCGCACCTCGTTGTTTCCAAGGTGCTGGGCGACCTCCATGATGCATTTCTTCCCGTTATTCTCAACTTCCAGCGCATCCTTGATAAAGGGGAGGTCTCCGTCTTCAAATACTACGTCAACGACAGGTCCCATGACCTGTATGATTCTTCCTTTATTCATAATCATAATCGTTCTCACTTTCTCTGAAAAGGGGTCAGACCCCTCCTGACAGGGGTCTGACCCCTTTCAGGAATGTTTTCAGAATATTCCAATTACTTCTGCTGTGCCCTTGCTCCGGCGCACACTTCTGTGATCTCCTGCGTGATCGCCGCCTGCCTTGCCCTGTTATAGAGGATTGACAGGTCATGGATCAGGCTCTGCGCGCTGTCCGTGGCGGATTTCATCGCCATCATGCGGGCATTGTGCTCACTGGCATATGCCTGTACCAGACATCCGTATATCATGCCGGTCACATAATTCGGCACGATGCTGTCCATCACTGCCTCAGCGGACGGATACAGATCGATCTCCTCCCGGTACACATTAAGCGGCATCTTCATTTCATTAAACGAACTTCTCTCCAGGGGCAGGAGCTTCATGACCTCTGCCTCTGACTGAACCGAATTCTCCATGCGCGTGTACACGATATAGATTTCATCCAGATCACCTGCCCGGAACTGCTCCAGGAGTGTCCCGGCAATGTCCCTTGCCCGGTGCATAGTCGGTTTCTGGACCGTGTACTGGAAATTCGTGTCAATCTCCACGCCGCGCTTTGCGAAATAGTGCCGTCCAAGCTCTCCTACGACAAATAATTTGTGAACGCCCGGTCTGGAAAGGATCTCTTCTTCCAGCTTCACCACATTATGGTTATACGCCCCTGCAAGTCCTTTATCCGCGGTCACGACAATGGAACCGATCTTCCGCTCCCCGGCCGGGATCTTCTCCCTGGCATCAAAGAAGCTGTGCTCCAGCTCCGGAAGATGTCTCAAAATCCTGGATATCTCTCCCTGAAGCGCATAGAAATATGGCTCTGTGTCCATCAGCTTTTTCTTTGCCTGAGTCATTTTGGATGAGGAGATCATGTACATAGCATTCGTGATTTTCATGGTGTCTTTGACACTGTTGATGCGGCTCTGTATCTCTCTGATATTTGCCATATTATCACCTGCTCTTTTTGAATTCCTTCGCGGTTTCCACGATCTTCCGGATCAGCTCTTCTGACAATGTCTTCTTCTCCTCGATCTCCTGCCCGATCTCCGGATGCGCAGAATCAAAGTATGTCAGCATATCCCTCTGGAACTGTTTGATCTGTTTCTTCTCGATCCCCAGCATCACCTTGTGTGTAGCCGCGCACAGCGTGATCACCTTCTCATGCAGGGAGAGGGGATGGTACAGCGGCTGCTTTAACAGCTCCATAAGCCCGCTTCCATATTCAAGCTGTTCCTTTGTCGCGGCGTCAAGATCCGAACTGAACTGGGTAAATACTTCCATCTCCCTGTACTGTGCCAGATCGATACGGATGCTTCCCGACGCCTTCTTCATTGCCTTTGTCTGCGCCGCGCCGCCCACACGGGATACCGAGAGCCCGACGTTGACCGCAGGCCGCATTCCCGAGGCAAAAAGCCCGCTCTCCAGGAAGATCTGCCCGTCTGTGATGGAGATCACATTGGTCGGAATGTATGCGGATACATCTCCTGCCTGTGTCTCAATGATCGGCAGCGCTGTGATCGATCCGCCTCCCAGCTCGTCGCTCAGACGGCTCGACCTCTCCAGCAGCCTTGAATGCAGATAGAACACGTCTCCCGGATATGCCTCGCGTCCCGGAGAACGCCCCAGCAGCAGGGAGAGCGCGCGGTATGCCACCGCGTGCTTGGACAGATCGTCATACACGATCAGCACGTCCTTTCCCTGGTACATGAAATGCTCCGCCATCGCCGTGCCTGAATAAGGAGCAATATACTGAAGCGGCGCGCAGTCGCTCGCCGTGGATGACACCACGATCGTATACTCCATAGCACCGTGTGTCTTCAGGGTGTTTACCACCTTTGCCACGGTGGACGCTTTCTGTCCGATGGCAACATAAATACAGATCACATTCTTGCCCTTCTGATTTAAGATCGTGTCCATGGCAATCGAAGTCTTTCCTGTCTGGCGGTCGCCAATGATCAGCTCACGCTGTCCGCGCCCGATGGGAAACATCGCGTCAATGGAAAGGATTCCCGTCTCCATGGGCACGCTGACTGACTTACGGTCAATGATCCCCGGCGCCTCTCGCTCGATCGGACGGTAATCATCAGCTTTAATTTCACCTTTACCGTCAATCGCTTCACCCAGCGCGTTGACCACGCGCCCGATATAGGAATCTCCTACCGGCACGCCTGCCCTCTTCCCGGTCCGTGACACTTTTGTTCCTTCTCGGATCTCCGTGTCGCTGCCAAAGAGGATACATCCGATCTCATCCTTGCGGATATCCTGGACCATGCCTTTCAGCCCGGTCTCAAATGTAACGATCTCGCCGTACATTGCATGATCAATGCCGTAAATCCTGGCGATCCCGTCGCCCACTGCAATGACAGTCCCTACTTCACTGTCTTTGCTCATTTTATCAAAATTCTCTATCTCTTCCCTTAAGACAGAGATAATCTCATCTGAATTGATTGAACCCACCTTGTTCACCTCCCGGTTAATGTATCATACAGCCTGTCCATACGGCCTTTTATACTCCAGTCGTACTCATCGCTCCCCACGCGCAGCAGGAAGCCTCCCATCAGGGAATCATCGCGGCGCACCTGGAGCCTGGCTTCTCCTGCCCCGTATTTCCGGCAGATGAATGCCTCTATGCCCTTTTTCTGTTCCTCGCCTGGAGGCGTTACACACGACAGCACGGCATGGATGATGCCTTTGTGGCTTTCCCGGCAATTCTCATACGCGGCAAATATTTCATCGATCAGCCCCATTCTCTGATATCTGCACACCGTTTTCAGGAAATTCCGCATTTCTTCGGGAAATACCTTGTCGATCACGCTGTACTTCTTTTTCAGGGAGATCGTCGGATTCATAAATACATCCGTAAGCTGCGGAACCTCCCGCAGTATCTCCCGCGTCTTGCTGACTGTTTCCTCAGGAACATTCATTCCAAAAAGTACCCTGCCATATGAAACCGCCGGTGAAGAGCACCTGATCTCGTTATCTGTCTTCATTCTCACTGCCCTCACCTGCTTCTCCTGCCGTCTCTTTCAGAAACTGTTCATACAGCTCCCTGTCTGCCTGTTCTCCGGTCTGTCTGCCCACAATCTTGGCCGCGGACGCGGCTGCCAGCCCTGCGATCTCGGACTGGAGCTCTTTCATCGTCTTCTCCCGCTCCATCTGCACAGTCTCTTTGGCAGACTCAATAATGCTTCCTGCCTTTTCCCCTGCCTCGCTGACAATCCTGTCATACTCTGCCTTGGCAGATCTGCGGGCATTGTCCACGATTCGTACGGACTCCTGCTTTGCCCCGCTCAAAGCTTCTTCGTATTCCTGCTTCATCTTAAGGGCGTCATTCTGCATATCCTGCGCATTCTTAAAGCCTTCCTCGACCATCTGCTTCCTCTTCTCCATGACCTGCGTCACAGGGCGGATGAGGAAATGTCTCAGCAGAAGATAAAGAACAACAAGATTTATAATGGTATAGACAAGGTTCATGTTTATCTGTATCACCTTTACAATCCGCCTTTCTTATGGTTTTACCCGGGTTTGTTCCGCATCGGCCAAACACTGGGCGTTTTCCCTGTTTCCTATTAAAGGAAGAAAATGATCATGATACCAATAATAAAACCATAGATCGCGGTTGCCTCGGCAAGCGCGCATCCAAGAATCAGGTTCTTGCTGATCTTGCCCTCTGCCTCAGGCTGTCTTGCGATCGCCTCTGTCGCCTTGCCTGTCGCGATACCAATACCAACGCCTGCTCCGATACCTGTCAAAACTGCAATACCTGCTCCGATAGCGATAATTGTTTCCATTGTGTTAATCTCCTTTTTCTTAAATTTGATAATTCATTTCGTGATTGATCTTTTGTTTGATCTTATTAAATTAACTCGAATTAACGATCTCTTGTCCGCCCTGTTTATGTATAAAGGAAAGACCTTATTCCATCTCCTCCGTCATGAAGAGCGCTGTCAGGAATACAAATACATACGCCTGAAGCAGTCCGTCGAAGATGTCAAAATAAAAACTCACCGGGATCGGCACGATCAGCGGCACAAAATATTTCAAAAGCTCCAGCACCACGAATCCCGCCAGCATGTTGCCGAAAAGACGCATACACAGCGACAGCGGCCTTATGACTACTTCCAGCGCCATAATCGGCGCCACCACGGGCACCGGCTGTCCGAAATGTTTGAGCCAGTGTTTCAGCCCATTCTTGCGGATGCCTGAATACTCGATCACAAACATGCTCATAATTGCAAGCGCTGCTGTCACGTTCAGATCTTTTGTGGGCGGTTTGAACCCGAACAACGCGATCGTATTTGCCACGCCCAGATAGAGAAGGACCGTGATCAGATAAGGGATATACCCGCGGTTTTCTTTTCCGATGACTCCCTCGAAGAAATCCTGTGCCCAGCTTATTCCTGCTTCCAGCGCAAGCTGTACTTTTCCGGGATTCTCGACGCGCAGGTTCCTTGTCAGGATGATGGACAGTATGACCAGCACCGCCATGATGATCCACGTAACGACAACTGATTCCGAAATCCCGCCCAGCACCGGAAGATTGAAGACCGTCTCACAGTTCAGCTCTTCCATCAATGTTTCTGTCAGATTTCCCGTATTGCTCCCTCCTTTTCTTTACCATATTCTGTTGCGGAAATGATTCGGCAGGACAGTCTCCATCCTGCTTTTTCAGGGATTTTTCGTACAAAAAAAGGAGTTGTTCCTCTCTGAACCCCTTGAATCTTTTTCCCAGCTTTTCCGGCAGATAAAATGCCTCTTATTTCTTTAAAATTTACTGCTGTTTCCTATTAATAATTCTTCCGCCTTCAAAAGCTGTAACAATATTACGCCC
>DXCD01000128.1 GCA_019116185.1 Candidatus Mediterraneibacter stercorigallinarum | reverse complement strand
TCCTCGATTTCTTTCTTTACTTCCTCGGCGCGGTCTTTGGAACCATTGTAGTTGAGCACTACCGTCGCGCCCTCAGACGCAAGTTTTATAGCGACCGCTCTTCCGATTCCTCTGGAAGCGCCTGTCACTACTGCAACTTTTCCATTTAACATAATTCACTTACCACCTTGTCCACATCTTCCCATGCCGCAACATTATATACTTTCACGTCACGGTTGATCTTGCGCATGAAACCTGCCAGTGTTCTTCCCGGTCCGATCTCAACAAATATATCCGCGCCGTCCGCGATCATGTTTTCAATACTCTGCTGCCAGCGCACGGAAGAAGCTACCTGTTTCGCGAGGAGTTCTTTCGTCTCGCTGATATCAGTCACATACTGTGCTGTTACATTTGTCACATACGGAATCTCAAGCGGGGAGAGTTCTACATTTTCCAGAACCTTGCCCAGCTCCTGTCCTGCTTCCTCCAGCATCGGAGAGTGGAACGGACCGCTTACATTCAGCGGAAGCACACGTTTTGCCCCTGCCTCTTTCAGGACTTCGGACGCTTTCTCAACGCTCTCTTTCCACCCCGTAATAACAATCTGTCCCGGGCAGTTATAGTTTGCGATGCTCACGCCATCGATATTTTCAATAGCTGTTTCAATCGCCTCTCCTGTCAGTCCGAGAACAGCTGCCATGGAACCTTTTCCGCCCGGCACTGCATTCTGCATGAGAATCCCTCGCTTTCTCACAGTTGTGATGGCGTCCTCTGTCGTCATCCCGCCTGCGGATGCGATGGCACAGTACTCGCCCAGGCTCAAACCTGCTGTCACATCCGGTTTCAGTCCGCGCTCTCTGAGCACGTGCTCCATAGCCAGGCAGACAGTCACAAGTGCTGCCTGCGTGTACTCTGTCTGATCCAGTTTGTCATTTTCTTCAAAGCATAATGCTTTCATATCTATATCCAGCAGCTCGGTGGCCTTGTCGATCACCGCTCTTGCTGTTTCACTCTGTTCATAAAAATCCTTGCCCATTCCGGCTTTCTGTGCTCCCTGTCCGGGGAACATAAATACGATCTTACTCATAGAACCCTTTTCCTCCGATCAGGTCATCCGTTTCTTTTACCAGCTTCTGAATGAGGTCGTGACATGACATTTTTTCTTTTACCATACCTGCGATCTGACCTGCCATCACGCTTCCTGTTTTCACGTCTCCGTCTACAACCGCTTTTCTCAGACCGCCCAGTGTGAGCAGCTCGAGTTCTTCAAATGACGCGCCTTCCTGCTCTTTCTGCAGGTACTCTTTTGTCATCTGGTTTCTCAGAGCTCTGACCGGATGTCCTGTCGATCTTCCTGTTACACGGGAATCGATATCCCTTGCCTTGATGATCATATCTTTATAATTTTCATGAACCTGAGATTCATTCGTAACCACAAAGTGAGTTCCCATCTGTACTCCCTGCGCGCCAAGCATGAATGCTGCCGCGATTCCTCTTCCGTCAGCAATTCCGCCCGCAGCGATAACCGGAACATTCACTGCATCCACAACCTGAGGCACAAGCACCATGGTTGTGTTCTCACCGATGTGTCCGCCGGCTTCTGTTCCCTCTGCAACAAGTGCGTCCGCACCGCATCTCTCCATACGTTTTGCGAGAGCTACGGAAGCGACAACCGGGATTACCTTTACTCCGGCTTCTTTCCACATCTTCATATATTTCTCCGGAGAACCGGCACCTGTCGTAACGACTTTCACGCCTTCCTCCACGATCACTTTCGCCACATCGTCCGCATACGGACTCATCAGCATGATGTTCACGCCGAACGGCTTATCTGTCAGTTTCTTTGCTTCTCTGACCTGATCACGCACCCAGTCAGCCGGCGCGCTGGCAGCACCGATTAGCCCCAAGCCGCCGGCTTCGGATACGGCGGCTGCAAGATGATACTCAGCAACCCAGGCCATTCCGCCCTGAATGATCGGATATTCAGTTCCTAATAATTCGGTTACTTTTGTTTTCATACTAACAACCTTTCTTTCTTATAAAATGAAATAAATCTTATTTGTGTGCTTCCAGATATTTTACTACGTCGCCGATTGTTGCGATCTGCTCCAGATCCTCTGAAGGAATCTCAACTTCGAACTCTTCCTCGAATGCCATTACCATCTCAAATAAATCCAGGGAATCTGCGCCCAGGTCATCTTTGAAATTTGTATCCTCTGTCAGCTCTGCTGCATCTGCGTTTAATGATTCTGCTACGATTTCTTTGATTTTCTCTAACATGGTTTCTTTTCCTTTCTCTTTTAAAAAACTTTTTTCCCTTATAGGGGATCTCTCCTGCTTTCGGAGAATTGTTGTATGCGTAATCCGGCACTGCCGGGAATTACCTGTTTCTTACCATTCTTACCATTCGAACAGACATGCCGCCCAGGTCAGGCCTGCGCCGAATCCGGCCAGCATCAGCTTCTGTCCCCTTTGCAGCATTCCCTTTCGGTTTATCTCGTCCAGAAGAATCGGCACAGTTGCCGCCGAAGTGTTGGCGTACTCTTCCAGATTCATCGGGAACTTCGCAAGGTCTGTTTTCAGACGTTTTGCAACAGCTTCAATAATTCTTCTGTTCGCCTGATGAAGGACGAAATAATCAATATCCTCCAGCTTCGCATCCGCTTTCTCAAGTACCTCTTCTATAATCTCCGGAACTTTTCTCACCGCGAATTTGAACACTGCCTGTCCGTCCATGTGCATGCAGGACTCTTTGTTCTCCTCCTGCTCCCATCCTTTCCGGTGTCTGCTCAGCTGCGTCAGCGCCTCGCCTTTGATCCCGTCGGAATGAGCCGCCATACATACCGGAGTTCCTTCTTCCGCACGAAGAAGAACCGCCCCTGCTCCATCACCAAAGAGGATACATGTTCCCCGGTCTGTCCAGTCAATCATATTGCTCATGCTCTCCGCTCCGACCACAAGTATGGTCCGGTAAATCCCGGCGCTTATGTACGCCTGAGCAGAGTTAAATGCAAGCACAAATCCGGTGCATGCCGCATTCAGATCATACGCCGCCGCGTGAACCGCACCGACTGTCTTCTGTACTTCACACGCCGCACACGGAAAGATCGTCTCTGATGAAGAAGTGGCGACAATAACCATATCGATTTCCGCCGGGTCAATCCCACTCTGCTCCACAGCTCTGAGGGCTGCCTGACCTGCCATATAGGATGTCGTCTCGTCTTCTATGATATGTCTTCTTTCAATTCCGGTTCTTTCACGGATCCACTCATCGCTTGTCTCAACGATCTTTGCCATGTCATTGTTGTCCATCACACGGGAAGGCACGCAGGATCCGGTTCCATATATTTTTCCTACCATTACGATTCTCCAACTCCGTCAAAATTACTTTGAGTCTTAAATACTTTGACTCTCAAAGTATATCACACTCTCCGTGTTTGTCAATAACTATTTCGCTATTTAGTGCATCAACTGCCGGATTCAGATCAGACGAAAACAGAGTGGATTTACAAGAC
>DXCD01000127.1 GCA_019116185.1 Candidatus Mediterraneibacter stercorigallinarum | reverse complement strand
GCGGGTGTGTGGATTCGGTGACTTTGGAGTAATCTGCTGGAAAGTCTTAAAGGCAGGGAGCACGGCGTTAATTGAACAGTGGATGCCTGAGGCGGAGCCGAATCGTCCACTGTTCAATTGTTTTTAGCCGTGCTTCCTGCCTTTCTAGACTTTCCCAGATTACGGATCAGGAACCGAATCCACACACCCGCCCTCTGCGAATACGTCTTGGAAAATCCCCGCTGTTTCCGGATGATTTACACCATCAAAGTCTCCCCGGCAAATCCAGATTTCACATCCCCAGTACTTTCCGCGTAAGTTTCCGCTCGTCTTCCCCGGCATTTCTGTAATGGGTAATGAGCTCGATCTCTTCATTCGTCAGATATACTGTATCAGCGCTGGCGATGATCCTGCCGGCAAAATACGGACCGGAGGTTTCGTTTATGACGCCGGCTTTTGTGCAGGTCTGGGTGAGAAGCTGCTCCAATGTGACTTCATAAATATCTGCGATGCGAATAAGCATATCAATGTCAGGGATGCGTTTCCCTGTTTCATAATTAGAATATGCCTGACGGGAAATACTCAGCTTTTCGCCGATCTGTGCCTGTGTGTAGTTGTGGTCGTTTCTGAGTCTGCGCAGATTAGCTGCAAGCTGAATATTAGACACCAGCATACCTCCATTTACAAGAAATTGTCCAAATGATCACGTGATTTTTCATCATTATATCAATTTTTCCTGTAAACAAAGCGTTATGCAACGAAACGGGTAACAATACTAAAAAGAAACAAAACGTTGCTTTTTTGAGGGGCTATCTTTGACTGAGAGCGCTGTTGTGGTAAAGGGAGGAATATGTGACATCTTCTCCGAGCCACTCGGGTGCGCGGTAAGAGCGGGCGGCATCTTCGTCGGGAAATTCGATCTCAGCGAGGACAAGCGGCGCAAGCTCCCCCTCAAAAATATCGAGCTCCAGAGAAAGGGCATTGTCAAGAGGGATCACATACCTTTTCTTGGTGATGATCCTGCCGTCTGCTTTATGGAGCAGGTGTTCATATGCTTCCTTTGAAAGGGGAAGATTATATTCTTCTCGCACCATGAGTCCTTTTGACTTATAGGTGAGAAAATAGTCGTCATTATCTCTTCGGATGCGCACAACAGGTGCGGTGCAGAGATATCCCTGCTCGATATGGCGGCAGGGGTAGTCTTCCGGACGGAAAGGAAGACGGTCTGTGTCCACGAGAAATTTGCGTTCGATTTCCATTTTCAGCCTCCTGATTTTGTATTTATCCGGTAGTATTTCTATTGCAGCAGGTATAGAAATTTATGGAACTGCCGGCTGAGGAATTTGTGTTTCTATTATATAGCATCTTTTGCCTGCGTGCTACCCCCGAGTTGTACCGGCATGCTACCCCGAGTTGTACCGGGATGCAGGCTTGAGCTGTGCCGGTATGATGCCTTGAGCTTTGCGGGCATGCTGCCTTGAGTTGTCCGTTGCATTTGCCGGCAGGGTCTGCTAGACTGATAAAAAGTGTAAATTACAGACGATCAGTAGGAGGTATAAAAGTATGAGCAAAGTTTGTGTGTTTCTTGCAGACGGTTTTGAAGAGATCGAGGGTCTGACTGTCGTGGATATCCTGCGGCGCGCGGGGATCGAGACGGAGATGGTGTCAGTCATGGGCACAAAGGAGATCCGGGGAACCCATGGGATCATGGTGAAAGCAGACAGTCTTTTTGAAGAGGCAGATGCAGCAGGAGCGGATATGCTGGTGCTTCCGGGCGGGATGCCGGGGACGCTGAATTTAAAAGCGCATGAAGGGCTGCGGGAACTGCTGGTGTCTTTTGACAGGCAGGAGAAGATGATCGCGGCGATCTGCGCTGCGCCGAGCATCTTAAGTGAACTCGGCATGTTAAAAGGAAGAAACGCATGTGCATATCCTTCTTTTGAGGAGGAACTTGACTGTGAAAAAGTCCTGCAGGAGCCGGTTGTGACTGACGGCCATATTACTACGGGACGGGGAATGGGAGCAGCGATCCCGTTCGGGCTGCGGCTGACCTCCCTGCTGTCAGGACAGGAGAAAGCAGAGGAAATCCGGGTATCCATTGTATATGAAGTGTAAGTATCTACTGTATATGAAGCGTAAATGTGTACGAGGCTTCTAACTTTATTTGAACTGTAATTTCCTGTTTTTACACATTTTTAAAAAAGCCCCTTTTTGATTCGTTTTCTTTTAACGATCATTTTACGGCCTTCCCCGAATATGTTTTACACACGGCCTGTATATTGAAAATACACACAGGAGACCGGGGATTTTTGCGTACCTGATGCAGGCAGGCGGACATCGGGAAGCGTTCTTGAGTGATTGTGTGTACAGACAATACGAGGAAATCCGAAATAAGGAGACAGATTTCGGAGAAAGGGGACAAACATGAAAAGTGTGAAAAGGAACGGGATACACACGAGAATAATTTCCGCGCTGCTGAGCCTTGTGATGATCTTTATGGTGGCAGTACCAGCAACGACAGCTCACGCGGCTCCGGAAGTAGTGGGAAATGGGACAGTCGGGCTGTCATTTGGCGAGCAGACATCCGTATTGTGTGGTGAAACAATTTCCGGTAACGTGTACTCCTATGATATTGGGGGAACGGACGCGATGAATGTGAGCTTTACTTATGACGCGCTTGCGTTCAAAGGACTGGAAGTTCAGCCGGCTGACGGAGTGACAGTGCTCGCGTCAGAAGAGATCGACAATCAGGTGAATATGGTACTTATGGTAGATCCGGAGACAGCGGATTACTCAAATCTTCTCACAGTAACCGCAACAGCAGGCGATGCCGAGGCGGTTGGAGCGATTTCAATTTCAGCATGTGAGGCGGCAAAAGAAGGAAATACCGTTGGTATTACGATCGCGCAGGATGATAATACGATTTCTGTTGTCAGCGACGAGCTGATCGAGGAGTTCACCATTGAGACGCTGTCCAAGGCTATGACTTACTTTATGGTAGATTCTACAAATGCAAAGTGGGCTGAGGCGGCAAAATACGATATGGATGAAAACGGCGTGATCAATCTGAACGACTTTGTGAAGATTGCAAATGCAATCCTGGATTCTCAGAGAATCGGAAAGCTTCAGTTTGGCGAGGATGGAAAATTCAAGATCATGCAGATCTCAGATATCCAGGACTATGTAAATGACAGCAAGCCGAATCTTCATGAGAAAACAACAACACTGATCAATGCAGCGCTTGACGCTGAAGATCCGGATCTTGTGGTGATCACAGGAGACCAGATCGGCGGCAATATGAATGGCGAACAGGTACAGAGCCTGATCGATCAGATCGCGCAGCCGTTTGAAGAAAGACAGATCCCCTGGCTTGTTACATTCGGAAATCATGACGAAGACGCAACAACAGCTCTGGACGAGGGATGGAATAAGATCAAACAGCTTTCATACTACCGCAGCTTCAAATACAACATTAACCGCGCAAGCATGAGCGGCGTGCAGGGATATACATCCAACGGAAAGAATACGATCGGCGTAGGAGACATGTATCAGCTGATTTATGACAAAGAGGGCAAGAATCCGATTTACAATATCTGGGCACTGGATTCCAACCGCTATGACGACTCCGGATCAGGAATCGGCGGCTATGACTGGATCCGCCCGGAACAGATTCAGTGGTACACAGACACATCCAAGATGCTGGAAGCAAAATACGGCGGAAAGATCAACTCTCTGATGTTCTTCCACATTCCGACTCCGGAATGGAGCGATATGTGGGACAACAAAGACCAGTTCAATGTGGTCGGAGAGAAAAATGAAGAAGAGTGCCCGCCAGACATCAACAGCGGTATGTTTACAGCTGCTCTTGAAAGAGGAGATGTAAAGGGTATGTTCGTAGGACATGACCATGTCAACAACTACACAGGAAACTATTATGGCATTCAGCTTGGTTATGACGCAAACGTGGGATACCAGACATATGGTCTCGGCGGAGCAGACAATGACCGTTTAAGAGGCGTGAGAGTGTTTGAACTGGATGAAAACAATCTGGAGACATTTACAACACAGATGGTAACCGCGCAGGATCTTGGCGTAAACCAGTAAGACAAAAGACATGTTCTGCCTGCACGGACTCCCCGCAGATTTCTGCGGGGAGCCATAATGAATGAATTGGGAGGGTACACATGAAAAAAATTCCAGCGCTGGTGCTGACATGTATGATCCTGGCCGGATTTAGCAAAACAATATATGCTGCACAGGAAACAGTGGAACAGAATGAAAGTGTAAATACAGAAACCGAAACACAGGAAACAAAGTTAGAGTGTAAATTTTCCGAACCTCAGGTTGAGAGGAAAGCTGCCCACGCACAATACAAGACAACAGTAAGTGTCAGCGGGGCGGATTTAGTAGAAGGATATGAAATCCATGTAAAATCAGAAAATAAGGACAATGTTGTCATTGAAAATAAAGCGGGAGGGACCGCGACAGAGAATGTTTATAAAGATGGCGTCATGTATCTGGCTGTTATGTCAGGAGAACTGACCGGAGAGGAGGTAGAACTGTGCGAGATCACGGTAAACCTTCCGTATGATACGGCGGCCGGCGGGGAAGTGTTGGAAATACCGGAGATTCAGGTGGTGACCAGCGTGGCAGCAGAGGAGATCGAGATAACCGGTCCCTATGAAGTGGAGCTGCCCGAGGTGAAAGCGCCATTCTACGCTACGATTTGGTTTTATCTGATTATTGCGGCCGTTGTTCTGGGAGGAGGCTTTATTTTCTGGAAGAAAAGGAAGGGAGCATTCTTGAAGAAAAAGAAAAGCATGCCCAAATTCAGAACTGCATAAAGTGATGTCAGGAAGACCGGGATTTCCGAAAGGAACCGGTCTTTTTCGCGCCGCGGCAGCTGTCAGAGCGTCTGCCGGGAGGAGTGAAACAGATAAAAAAGAGCCGTAAACAGGCGAAAATATTGAAAAAATACTGGAAATCCGGCTATCTGTGTGCTATACTGTTTCAATGACTGCAAATGTCCTCTCATGACGGGAGAAGTGGCATGATTTTGCGCATTCAAGGAGGAAGAAAATGAGTTTACAGGTAGAAAAATTAGAACATAATATGGCGAAGCTGACGATTGAGGTGTCAGCAGAGGATGTGGAGAAGGCTCTTCAGGCTGCATATCTGAAGGAACGCAGCAAGATCAGTCTCCCGGGATTCCGCAAGGGCAAGGTGCCGCGCCAGATGATCGAGAAAATGTATGGACCGGAAGTGTTCTATGACGAGGCTGCAAATCATATGATATCAGAGGCATATGGAAAGGCTTATGATGAGTGTGAGCTTGATATTGTCTCTCAGCCGAAGGTCGCAATCACACAGCTCGAGAAGGGCAAACCGTTCATCTTCACAGCAGAGGTTGCCGTGAAACCGGAAGTTACCCTGGGCGAATATAAAGGCCTGAAAGTGGATAAAGTTTCTACGAGAGTGACACAGAAGGAAGTTGACGAGGAGATCGACAAAGAGCGTGAGCGCAATGCGAGGACAATAGAGGTTACAGACCGCGCGGTTCAGGACAAGGATCAGGTTATCCTTGATTTTGAAGGATTTGTAGACGGTGTCGCGTTTGAAGGCGGCAAGGGAGAGAATTATCCGCTGACCATCGGATCCGGCGCGTTTATCCCGGGATTTGAGGAGCAGCTGATCGGAGCTGAGATCGGGAAAGAGACGGAAGTCAATGTGACATTCCCGGAAGAATATCAGGCAAAAGAGCTTGCCGGAAAAGAAGCGGTGTTTAAATGCACAGTACATGAGATCAAGGCGAAAGAGATTCCGGAACTGGATGACGAGTTCGTGTCCGATGTTTCTGAGAAGAGCGAGACTGTTGACGCATACAAGGCAGAGGTAAAGGCGAAGATCAAAGAGCGCAAAGAGCGCCAGGGAAGACAGAAGAAAGAAGATCAGGCTGTGGAGCAGGCTGTTGCAAACGCGGAGATCGATATTCCGGAGCCGATGATTGATCTTCAGACAAAGCAGATGGCAGATGACTTCGCGCGCCGTATTATGCAGCAGGGAATGAGCCTGGAGCAGTATTTCCAGTTTACAGGACTTTCAGAGGAAAAGATGATGGAAGAATTCCGTCCGCAGGCTGAGAAACGTATCCGCACAAGACTTGTTCTCGAGGCAGTAGCAGCTGAAGAGAATATCGAAGTGTCTGATGAGCGTCTGGACGAGGAACTGAAGAAGATGGCAGATTCCTACCAGATGGAAGTTGAGAAGCTCAAAGAGTTCATGGGCGACAACGAGAAACAGCAGATGAAAGAGGATATTGCGGTTCAGGAGGCAGTGACACTGATCGCAGACGCGGCAGTAGAAGGTTAATTCAGATTCTAAGGAGGTGTGCCGCAGGCACACCTCCTGTCACTAAAGACAGAATACACGAAGCCGGGAAAGCCGGCTTATTCAGAAAGGGGTATAGAAATGAGTTTAGTACCTTATGTCATTGAACAGACGAGCAGAGGGGAGCGCTCTTACGATATTTATTCGAGGCTGTTAAAGGAGAGGATTATCTTCCTCGGGGAAGAGGTAAATGACGTGTCCGCCAGTGTAGTTGTGGCGCAGCTTCTTTTCCTGGAAGCTGATGACCCGGACAAGGATATCCAGCTGTATATCAACAGCCCTGGTGGTTCTGTTACAGCGGGGCTTGCCATCTATGATACGATGCAGTATATCAAGTGCGATGTGTCCACTGTATGTATCGGCATGGCTGCGAGCATGGGCGCGTTCCTGCTTTCCGGAGGAAAGAAAGGGAAGAGATTTGCGCTTCCCAATGCGGAGATCATGATCCATCAGCCGTCAGGCGGAGCTCAGGGACAGGCGACAGAGATCCAGATCGCGGCGGAGCATATCCTTCGCACGAAACAGAAATTGAATGAGATCCTGGCTGCAAATACAGGACAGGATCTTGAGAAGATCAAGGCTGACACAGAGCGTGATAATTTCATGTCCGCGGAAGAGGCAAAGGCTTACGGCCTGATCGATGAAGTGATCGTAAATCACTAATATTGTATGAGGTGACAGTTTATGGCAGGGAAAATGACAGACGATATCGTGAGATGCTCTTTCTGCAACAAGACGCAGGCGCAGGTGCGGAAGCTGATTGCAGGACCGAACGGAACATACATCTGCGATGAGTGTATCGGGATCTGTTCGGAGATCATAGAGGAAGAACTGGATTACAGAGAGAGAGATACATTTGATGATATTAATCTGCTGACACCGGAAGAGATAAAGGCTTTTCTGGATGACTATGTGATCGGGCAGGACGAAGCGAAGAAAGTGCTCTCGGTCGCCGTCTACAATCACTATAAGAGGATCATGGCAGAGCAGGATCTGGGCGTGGAGCTTCAGAAAAGCAATATTCTTATGCTCGGCCCTACGGGATGCGGAAAGACACTGCTAGCGCAGACACTTGCGAAGATCTTGAACGTTCCGTTTGCAATCGCAGATGCAACAGCGCTGACAGAGGCAGGGTATGTAGGAGAGGATGTGGAAAATATCCTTCTCAAAGTGATCCAGGCAGCAGACGGTGACATTGAACGCGCAGAGCACGGGATCATCTACATTGATGAGATCGACAAGATTACAAGAAAGTCTGAGAACCCGTCTATAACCCGGGATGTTTCCGGCGAGGGTGTGCAGCAGGCACTTTTAAAGATCATTGAGGGAACAGTCGCATCTGTGCCTCCGCAGGGCGGACGCAAGCATCCGCATCAGGAATTGATACAGATTGACACCACGAATATTCTGTTTATCTGCGGCGGCGCGTTTGAAGGGATTGATAAGATCATTGAGACACGGCTCGACAGGAAATCCATCGGATTTAATGCGGAGATTGCCACAAAGCATGAGTATGACATGGATGTGCTGCTGCATGAAGTGCTGCCCCAGGATCTGGTGAAATACGGATTGATTCCGGAATTGGTGGGAAGGCTGCCTGTTACAGTGTCCCTGGATCTGCTGGACAAGGAAGCTCTGATCAGAATCCTGACAGAGCCAAAGAGCTCCATTGTGAAGCAGTATCAGAAGCTGCTGGAGCTGGACGGCGTGAAGCTCGAGTTTGACAGGGAGGCTTTGGTCGAGATAGCAGAGACGACCCTGAAGAGAAAGACCGGAGCAAGAGGACTTCGGGCCATCATGGAGAAAATCATGATGGACACCATGTATCAGGTGCCGTCAGACGAGACAATCAAAGAATGCCGGATCACGAAAGAGGCAGTAAATGGAACAGGAAAACCGCTGTATCTGCGTGACGGCGAGGAGCGGAGGTCATTCCTGACAACAGAGAGTGCATAACAGACGGCGCAGAGCGGGTACAATGGAGTTGCCATATGTGCCCGCCTTTTTATTCTGTAGGAAAGACCTTTAGACTTGCCTGCAGGCTGAAGTGGGCCTGCCCACTTTGTTTCTTTGATGACAGAACATTAAGATCAGGAGGAGAATAAATGGACAATGAGATAAAGAGCCTGCCCATGGTTCCCTTAAGGGGGCTGACCATCATGCCCGGGATGGTCGTACATTTCGACGTGAGCCGGGAGCGGTCTATCGCGGCTGTTCAGGAGGCGATGGTTGAGGAGCAGAAGATATTTCTCACTGCTCAGAGATCAATCGACAAGGAAGAGCCGGGGGCGGATGATGTGTATGAGATCGGTACCGTGGCTGCTGTCAGACAGATCATCAAACTGCCGAAACAGATCGTACGGGTGCTTGTTTCCGGAGAGGTCAGAGGAAAACTGAAGGAAATTGAATTTTCCGAACCGTATCTGCGGGCAAAAGTAGAGATTTTAGAAGAAGCGGACCCGGTCCTGCCGGAGGATACAAACACAGAGGCAATGGAGCGGAGCCTCAAGGATATGCTTGTAGAATATGCGGCAAAGAATGGGAAGATGTCCAAGGAATCTGTCTCCCAGCTTCTGGAAGTCAAAGGCCTCAGAAAGCTGGTGGACGAGATCGCGGCGAATATTCCGCTCTATTATGCGGACCAGCAGGAAATCCTGAATGAGACAGACCTTAAGAAACGGTATGATAAGCTTGCCTTTAAACTGGTCAATGAGGTCCAGATCATGAACATCAAGGAGGAGATCCAGAGAAAGGTAAAAGAGAGGGTCGATAAACACCAGAGAGAATATATTCTGCGTGAACAGTTAAAACTCATAAGAGAGGAGCTTGGTGAAGACTCCGCAGTATCAGACGCAGAAGAATTCGAAGCAGAGCTGAAGAAACTGAAAGCCCCCAAGGAGGTCAAAGAGAAGCTTCAGAAGGAGATTAACCGCTTTAAGAGCTCCATGAATTCTCCGGCAGAGAGCGGAGTGATACGTACTTATATTGAAACTCTGCTGGAAATGCCCTGGGACAAAGCGGCGGCAGATAACAATGATATTGAATACGCAAAGCAGGTGCTGGAGGAGGATCATTACGGGCTGGAGCAGGTGAAAGAGCGCATCCTGGAATTCCTTGCCGTGCGGACCCTGACAAAGAAAGGGAACAGCCCCATCCTCTGCCTGGCCGGACCTCCCGGCACGGGTAAGACTTCGATTGCAAAGTCTCTGGCAAGAGCTCTTAAGAAACCTTATGTACGCATTTCACTGGGAGGAGTCAGAGACGAGGCGGAGATCCGGGGACACAGGAAGACATATGTGGGAGCAATGCCCGGACGTATAGCGAACGGGCTCCGTTCCGCGGGAGTAAAGAATCCGGTCATGCTGCTGGACGAGATCGACAAGGTGAGCACAGACTATAAAGGAGACACGTTCTCCGCTCTTCTTGAAGTGTTGGACAGCGAGCAGAACAGTAAATTCCGGGATCATTATCTGGAAGTCCCGCTGGACCTTTCGGAAGTCATGTTTATTACAACAGCGAATACTCTGCAGACGATACCGCGGCCGCTCCTGGACCGTATGGAAGTGATTGAGATCAGCAGTTACACTGAGAATGAGAAGCTGCATATCGCCATGGAGCATCTGATCCCCAAACAGCTGGAAAAGCATGGGCTTTCCGGTGAACAGCTCACCTTCAGCCGGCATGCGATCTGGAAGATGGCGCGCAACTATACAAAAGAAGCCGGAGTAAGACAGCTTGAGCGGGAGATCGGCAATATATGCAGAAAAGCAGCCAAAGAAATCCTGACAACAGACCGTGGGAAGATCGCGGTGACAGACCGGAATATCCACAGATTCTTAGGGAAAGAGAAATATACTTATCAGATGGCAAATCCGGCGCCGGAAATCGGTATTGTCCGCGGGCTTGCATGGACGAGCGTGGGTGGAGACACTCTTCAGATCGAGGTGAACGTGATGCCGGGCAGCGGGGAAATCATGCTGACCGGCCAGCTCGGTGATGTAATGAAGGAATCCGCTCAGACAGGAATCAGTTATATCCGTTCTGTCAGCCGGAAATACGGCATTCCGGAAGATTTCTTTGAGAAGCATGATATCCATGTACATATTCCGGAAGGGGCAGTGCCAAAGGACGGGCCGTCCGCGGGCATTACCATGGCAACGGCAATGTTCTCTGCCATTACAGAGAAGAAAGTCCGCGCGGACCTGGCTATGACAGGGGAGATCACCCTGCGGGGACGCGTGCTTCCTATCGGAGGATTAAAGGAGAAACTGCTGGCAGCAAAGAGCGCAGGGATCAGGACTGTGCTCATCCCGAAGAAAAACAGGGTGGATGTGGAGGAACTATCCTCTGAGATCACAAAGGGGCTTGAGATCCTTCCTGTGGAAAATATGGAAGAAGTGTTGAAAGAAGCTTTGGCGGATGCGCCGGAAAAGGCAGAGGAAGCGGCAGGATAGCACAGGCCTGCGGCAGGAGGAAGATATGGTAATAAAAAGTATAAATCTTGAAACAGTATGTGGAATCACAAGCAGTCTGCCTGAGAACGATAAGCCTGAGGTGGCGTTTGCGGGCAAGTCCAATGTGGGAAAATCGTCTCTGATCAATGCGCTTATGAACCGGAAATCCTATGCGCGTATTTCAGCGACTCCGGGAAAGACTCAGACTATCAATTTCTACAATATCAATGACGCACTGTATCTGGTGGACCTTCCGGGATATGGATACGCGAAGGTGTCTGAAAAAGAAAAAGTGCAGTGGGGGAAAATGATCGAGCGGTATCTGCATGGCTCCGGGCAGCTCAGGGCAGTGTTCCTGCTCATTGATATCCGGCACGAACCTTCGGCGAATGATAAGATGATGTATAAGTGGATCGTGGATCAGGGATATGAACCTGTCATTATTGCAACAAAATTAGATAAAATAAAGCGCAGCCAGGTGCAGAAGCATGTTAAAATGTTAAAGGAAGGTCTGGCTCTTGTGCCGGGAACAAGGGTTATCCCGTTTTCGTCCGTGACAAAGCAGGGACGGGATGAGATCTGGGAATTCATTGAGACAGAATCTGAGATAAATTAATTCGGGAGGATAAGGATGGAAAAGAGGCGTCCATACTGGCAGGTGGGGGTGCGGCTTTTGTTCAGCCTGCTTGCCACAGCGGCATTTGTGATCATTGGAATCAAACTTATCGGATTTCTTATGCCATTTGTCATAGGATGGATTATCGCGGCCATCGCGGCTCCGCTTGTGAACTGGCTGGAAAAAAGGCTTCGGATCGTGAAAAAGCTGGGATCCGCCCTGATTGTTATCCTTGTGCTGGCGGCGATCGTTCTGGCGCTGTATTTCGGTATCAGCCGGCTGGTGCAGGAGATCGGGGATCTGGTCAGGAATTTCCCGGAGATGTATGCTCAGCTTGAAGAAGGGTTAAGGCAGATCGGAGATACACTGTCCGGCATTTTTGAACGGCTGCCGGGAGGGATCCGGAACGGGTGGAATGCAGTGGTGAAAAATCTGGACAACTATATGGGGAATCTTGTATCCGACATCAGTGAGCCTACAGTAAATGCTGCTGGAAATATTGCGAGGAGAGTGCCGTATTACCTGATTTCGTTTATTGTGGCAGTCATGTCTGCCTATTTCTTCATCGTACAGAGGGAAGAAGTGCTGGGATGGCTGAAAAGGACTGCGCCGGAAGCTGTTCAGAAGAGAATGACATTGGTCATGGACTATCTTAAATATGCTGTTGGCGGGTATTTTAAGGCGCAGTTTAAGATTATGGGGATCGTGTTTTTGATCCTTCTTGTGGGACTTGGCTTTCTCGGGACAGGGTATTTTGTTCTGGTGGCGCTGCTGATATCGTTTCTGGATTTTCTGCCTTTCTTCGGCACGGGGACAGCGATGATCCCGTGGGCGGTATATGAATTTTTTATGGGAGATTATAAGACCACAGTGGCCCTGGCGGTTCTTTATGTAGTGACGCAGGTGGTCAGGCAGCTCCTTCAGCCGAAGCTGGTGGGAGACAGCGTGGGACTGAATCCTCTCGTAACGCTGCTGCTTCTGTATATCGGATATCGGATGGGCGGCGTGCTCTGGATGATCCTTGCAGTGCCCATAGGGATGGTACTCATTAATATGTGTCAGGCAGGGGCGTTTGACTATATCTTTGATGACGTGAAAATATTGATCGAAGGGATATTGGGGCTCCGGGAAGAGCCGGGAAAAGAGGCGGAAACGGAAAAACATTGATTCCCGGGAATCGGGCAGCCCTTAAAAATGGAAATGGAAAGCGGCAAAAGAGCAATATTTCCACATTGAAAAAGCACGTATGGTATGCTATCATGAATGAGAGAGAAAACTCTCTGTTATAATAGAGATATAGGATAAGACAGCGAGTTTGAAATTAAAAAACAGGAGGCAGAATGATAATGAAAAAATATGTATGTGACGTATGCGGATATATTTATGACGAGGCGGTTGGTGATCCGGATAACGGCATCGAGGCAGGCACAAAGTGGGAGGATGTACCGGAAGATTTCCTCTGTCCGCTGTGCGGAGTAGGAAAAGATCAGTTCTCAGAAGCCGAGTAGAGACGTCTTTGACGCAGGAAAGAAAGTGCTGCCGTCCCATGTTCAGATGGGGCGGCAGTGTTTTGTCTATAATAAGTAAAAAAGAGAGGTCAGGGGTGGGATAAAATGGAGAATAAAAAAGAAAAATTCGCGTCGGATACATCCGGACGCAGTGCGGCAGACTGGGCGAAAGCGCTGATTATTCTGCTGATCGGCCTGACAGTTGCTCATCTGGGCGTGACGTTATTTCTTTTATCAGAGCTGGGCACAGACACATTTACTGTCTTTATCCAGGGACTGTCACGCATATTCGGGGTGAGCGTGGGGACAGTACATGTTATTGTGCTCTGTATCCTGATGGTGATTATGCTGGTGACAACAAAGGGTTATGTGAAGCCGGGGACTGTTGTGTGCGCATTTTGCGGAGGTCCGATCATTGACCTGTTCACTTGGATGCTGGATGGCTGGATTAATGTGGATGCGGGCATGCCTGTGCGGGTGATCAGTATGCTCGCTGGGTGCGTGATCCTGTCAGCGGGCATGTCGATTGTGATCAACAGCAACGCAGGGACAGGACCGAATGATTTAGTGGCGGTGATCCTTTCGGACCGGATAGAGAAAGTACAGTTTCGCTGGGTAAGAGTAGGGTGTGATCTTTTCTTTGTGGTGCTGGGATTTCTTCTGGGCGGTACAGTTGGGGCAGGCACGCTTGTGGCTGTTTTCCTTACAGGACCATTGGTACAGTTCTGGCTGCCGAGAACGAAAAGGCCGATCCGGGCAGTGCTTCATGAAGAGTAGGAGAAAACGGCTGAAAAGGATTGAGCGAGCATGTTCCGCAGATAAAAGAAGTTAAAAGCAAGACGAATTATTATTTATGAAAGGGAGGAAGAGAATGAGCAGATATGATGTAATCATAATCGGGGCAGGTCCGGGGGGCATTTTTGCGGCATATGAGCTGATGCAGAAAGCTCCCGAATTAAAAGTGGCAGTGTTTGAGTCGGGCAATTCTCTGGAGAAAAGGAAATGCCCGATTGACGGGAAGAAAGTAAAAAGCTGTATCGGCTGCAAGACCTGCGCGATCATGAGCGGCTTTGGCGGCGCGGGTGCATTTTCGGATGGAAAATACAATATTACGAACGATTTCGGCGGCACGCTGTACGAATATATCGGCAAAGATACGGCAATCGGCCTGATGCGGTATGTGGACGAGATCAATGTCCGGTACGGCGGAGAAGGGACTAAAATGTATTCCACGGCGGGAACGAAGTTCAAGAAACTGTGTATGCAGAATAAACTTAAACTTCTGGACGCGTCTGTGCGCCATCTGGGGACGGACATTAATTATGTGGTTCTTGAGAACCTTTTCGAAGAACTGAAGGACAAAGTGGAATTCCGTTTCAACTGCCATGTGGAAAATGTGGAACTCGCGGACGGAGGATACCGGATTATTACAAAAACCGGAACCGACGAGTGCGGCAGGTGTATTGTGTCAGTGGGACGCAGCGGGAGTAAATGGATGGAGAAGATCTGTGAGGGGCTGGACATCCCGACCAAATCCAACCGCGTGGACATCGGCGTGAGGGTAGAGCTTCCGGCAGTCATCTTTTCCCATCTGACCGATGAGTTGTATGAGAGCAAGATCGTATACCGCACGGAAAAATTTGAAGACAAGGTGAGGACCTTCTGCATGAACCCGCGCGGAATCGTGGTAAATGAGAATACAAACGGCATTGTGACCGTGAACGGACACAGCTATGAAGATCCGGAAAAGCAGACAGAGAATACAAACTTTGCCCTGCTGGTGGAGAAGCATTTCTCCGAGCCGTTTAAGGACAGCAATGGCTATGGCGAGAGTATTGCCCGTCTGTCCAACATGCTGGGCGGCGGAGTGCTGGTACAGCGCTTCGGGGATCTGATCCGCGGCAGACGGAGCACCTGGGACAGGATTGAGGAAGGATTTGTACAGCCGACGCTGGCAGCAGAGCCGGGAGATTTGAGCCTTGTGCTGCCGAAGAGGATTCTGGACGGGATCATAGAGATGGTCTACGCGCTTGACAAGATCGCTCCGGGAACTGCAAATGACGATACATTGCTCTATGGCGTGGAAGTGAAGTTCTACAACATGGAAGTGAAACTTGATGAACACCTTGAGACAAGGCACAAAGGGCTCTATGTGATCGGCGACGGGAGCGGCGTGACCCATTCCCTGTCCCACGCGTCAGCGAGCGGAGTATATGTGGCAAGGGAGATCGCGGGAAATGAATGAGAAAAGGCTTCAGCAGTTTGAAAAGATGCTTGCCGCTGTACAGTCGGAGCATGAAAATATTGTGCGGCAGATGGAAGAGCTAAAGGCAAAAGGAAAGATCAAATCAGTGACGTATCAGCAGCTTCTGGCCAGGAAGATGACGTACCAGAATATGCTTTCCATGTACGAACTGTATGATCTGACTGACAGGAGGATGGATGATTAAATTACTTGCGGTAGACATGGACGGCACCTGCCTGGACAGCAGGAGCCGCATGACAGAAAGAACACTCATCGCGCTGCGCCGCGCCGCGTCGGCGGGAATCACAGTGGTCCCCACAACAGGGCGGAACCTGGGGTGCATTCCTCACAGGCTCGCGGCAGGGGGGCTCCGTGATTCCGGGCTGACTTATCGCGGGAGATCAAGGGATGCGCGGGAAAATCGAGGACTTTATCGTTATGTGATCTCGTCCAATGGGGCAGTGGCAACAGATCTTGCGGAGAAAAAGACGGTCTTCCGCGCCATGATGCCGAGAGAGGAAGCACTGTCGCTTCTGGATGCGTGCGGGAAGATCAGGCTCGGGAACGCTGCCCATATCTGCCACCGCTATCTCATGGAGGGGAAGTTCCTTACAATGGCAGGGCGGTTCATTTACGGGAAGGATGCCGCCGGGGTATATTGCGTCAGGGATATGCGGGAAGCTGTGGAGAAGAGCAGGCATGAGGTGGAAGAACTTCAGTTCTATTTCCTTTCGGGAAAGGCAAAAGAGGAATTAAGAGCGGTCATGGCTTCCTGCCCTGAGCTGAGTGCGGCTTATACAGGGATCTATGCGGAGGTCTACTCAAAAGACGCCTCTAAAGGAAGGGCATTGGCTGCGCTTAGAAAACATCTTGGGATCAGCCGGGAGGAGACAGCATGTATCGGAGACGGGGAGAATGACCTGTCAATGTTTGAAGCGGCGGGAGTGAAGATCGCCATGGGAAATGCGGTGTCGGAACTGAAGGAAAAGGCAGATTATGTGACGGCTTCGAATGACCGGGACGGAGCGGCGGAAGCAATAGAAAAAGTATTGGGGACGTAGTGAAATGCGATTTCACTACGTCCCCAATCGGGTTTTGCCCTGTCCCCAAACGTTGATTTCAGTTTGCCTGTACGATAGATTTTACATGGCTGATCTCTTCCTGAGTGGCTTTCGCCGCCGGCACGTAATAACTTCTCTCTCTGGCGGCGTCATACATTTTCTCCTGTGACATCTCGCACTGGTTGCGCATCTGTTTCAGACACTGTTTGAGTTCTTTGTTTTCTGTCTGCGCGATCATGTCTCCGAACATTTTCAGTTCTCCGTTAATGCCGACAAGGGCGTCGGCGACCATTGTTTTTTCATCCATTGTCTTCACCTCTTTTACAGAATTCATTTACAGGAATTTCATAAGTTCCTGTTTATTCTTCATGGCAGAATCTGCCGCGTCCTGAAACAGTTTTTTGATCTCAGGGTCCTCTGTTTTTGAAGCGTAGTCCGTCATCTTACAGTGAGTGGTGGAATATCCGCCGATGAGATGACGCAGATTCTGAAGATCGAGAATTGATATTTCTGACATAACTGCAGCCTCCTTAAATGAATTTTCAGAGGTTAGTATGTCCGGCATGTCCCCTGTTTATGAGTGAATGCGCGACAAATTCATGAAAAAGATCCCTCATTTCCTGCGAGGTGCGGTACATGCATTCGGGATGCCACTGTACGCCGATGGCAAAGGGATGGGAATCCAGCTCGACTGCCTCGATCGTGCCGTCCTGCGCCCGGGCGCTTACGGACACTCCTTTTCCGGGCATGTTTACTGCCTGGTGGTGGAAACTGTTTACATAGAGGCAGGAGCCTGCGTACTGCTTCAGCCGGCTTCCCCGTTCGATGCGGATGCGGTGGCTTACTTCGCTGCGGCTGGCGGACTGCTGCATGTGGTTTAAGATCCTGCCGGGGATCAGGGACATGTCCTGCCAGATGGTCCCGCCGCAGGCCACGCTTAAGATCTGCATGCCCCGGCAGATGGCAAGGACAGGCTTTTGGGAAGCAAGGACGCGCTTCATGAGCCGGATCTGGAAAAGGTCCACGGTAATATCTGTTTTTCCGTTCCCGTCCCGGGGTTCTTCCCCGAAAAGAAGAGGCGTGATATCATCTCCCCCGCAGAAGAGGAAGCCGTCGCAGAGTTTTACATATTCATCGATCACGTGGTCGCTGCGCACGAGAGGGAGGATGAGAGGCAGCCCTTTGGAATACCGGATGGACTGGATATAGGGATTGGTGACAAACTGGCGGTTCTCTGTGAAACCGCAGACAACGATGCCGATCTTGGGTTCCATATACACTCCTTATTTTTGAAATGGTCTGCCCAAAGGCAGTCTTGGCGCAGCTGGATAATATTACCTGTCAGGAATATCCATGGCGCGCTGATGATATGATAGATTATGTAAAAAATAAAAAAATTATACATACATAAAAAGAGGATTCAAAAGCCGGGAGGAGTGTTTTTGTGAATTGGATTGACATGCACTGCGATACACTGAGCATGCTGTTAGATGAAAAGAATGCCGGGCTGGACAGGAACAGCCTGTGCGTGGACATAGAGAGGCTGAAAGAGTCAGGGGCCGCGGCACAGTTCTTTGCCTGCTATGTAAACGAGGCACAGTTCAGCGGGTATAAAGATCCCTGGGACCGGGCATATGAAATGGTGCTTGCAATGATTTCCTACGCCCGCCGATCGGAGAACGCCGGATTCGGCATTGCGTGTTCGTGCGGGGACATTCTGCGCATGGAACGGGAAAATCGCATTGCAGGCATCCTGACAGTGGAAGAGGGCGGCGTCTTAAACGGATGTCACGAACGGCTGGCCGCACTGTACGACTGTGGCATCCGCCTGGTCACACTTACCTGGAATCATGAGAACTGCATCGGAAGCCCGAACAGCCGGGAGAGAAACGTGATGGAAAAAGGGCTTACGCCATTTGGAATCGAAACCGTGGAGAGGATGAATGAACTGGGCATGGTGGTGGATGTCTCCCATCTGTCGGACGGGGGATTCTGGGATTGTATCCGTCACAGCAGGAAACCGGTCGCAGCATCGCATTCGAATGCAAGGACGCTCTGTCCCCATCCCCGCAATCTGACGGATGAGATGCTTCATGCGCTTGGGGAAAATGGCGGCGCTGCGGGCGTGAATTTCTACGGGGCATTTCTGCGCCAGACTGGCGGGGGAGGCAGCCAAAAGGATGGGAAAGAAGTACTGCCGGCAGGCATCAAGGATATTGTCCGCCACATCCGCTATATGACGGACCGGGCGGGAGAAGAGGCCGTGGCTCTGGGGACAGATTTTGACGGCTTTGACAGAGATGCCCTTCCGGCAGGGATAGAGGGCGTCCAGGATATGGATCTCCTGTGGGATGAGATGAAGCGTGCCGGCTTTACGGAACGGCAGATTGAGAAGACTGCATATGGGAACGTGATGCGTATCCTGCATGAATGCATCGGCTGAGCAGAAAGAAATTTCTGGTGCAGAAGCCCCTGACATGGTATGATGTATGGGAATGAGGCTTTACAGAAAAACTGCTTAAAGGAAGAGAGGTAGAAAATGGAAAACAAAAGAATCATCCAGGTGGAGGAGAAAGTACCTTTTAAGCTGCTGGTACCGCTGAGCGTCCAGCATATGTTCGCTATGTTCGGCGCGTCCGTGGTTGTGCCCTTTGCATTCGGCATCAATCCTGCGGTCGTGCTGTTTATGAACGGCGTGGGCACACTGCTCTTCATCCTGATCACCAAGGGGAAGGCTCCGGCGTATCTTGGCTCCAGTTTTGCGTTTCTTGCTCCGGCGGGAGTTGTGATCGAAAACTGGGGATACAGTTATGCGCTCGGCGGATTCGTAGTGGTAGGATTTTTAGGCTGTATTCTGGCGCTGCTTATCTACAAATTCGGTTCGGACTGGATCAATGTGGTGCTGCCGCCTGCGGCTATGGGACCGGTGGTCGCCCTGATCGGTCTGGAGCTGGCAGGGACCGCGGCTTCCAACGCCGGGCTTTTAGCTGAGACAATAGATATAAAAAATGTGATCGTATTTCTTGTCACGCTGCTCACGGCAGTGCTCGGCTCCGTGGTATTCCGGAAGTTCCTTTCAGTGATCCCGATCCTGATTGCTGTTATCGCAGGGTATGTGGCAGCCCTTTTATGCGGCATTGTGGATTTCTCGGCTGTGGCGGACGCGCCGTTCTTTTCACTGCCGAATTTTTCTGCACCGAAGTTTAAGTGGGAGGCGATCGTGATCATCCTTCCGGTGCTCCTTGTCATCGCGTCAGAGCATATCGGGCATCAGATCGTCACGAGCAAGATCGTGGGAAGAGACCTTCTGAAAGATCCCGGGCTCCATCGTTCCCTGTTTGCGGACAATTTCTCTACCATGCTCTCCGGTATGATCGGCTCTGTGCCGACCACGACTTACGGGGAGAATATCGGAGTCATGGCAATGACAAAGGTATACAGCGTGTATGTGATCGGGGGAGCGGCAGTGCTGTCTATCATCTGTTCGTTCATCGGGAAGATGACAACACTGATCGATACGATGCCGGATCCGGTGATCGGAGGGATCTCTTTCCTTCTTTACGGAATGATCGGGACCTCGGGCATACGTATCTTAGTAGACTCAAAGGTAGATTACAGCCGGTCAAGGAACATGGCAATGACTTCGGTCATCTTTGTTGTCGGGCTTTCCGGCATCAATGTACAGTTCGGCAGCATCCAGCTCAGCGGAATGGTGCTGGCATGCGTGGTCGGCATGCTTATGGGACTGATGTTTTTTGTACTGGATAAATTAAAACTTACCAACGACAGAGAAGATTCCTGACCATATATTTGAATATAGAAATTTAGAGAAGACGCCCATGTGCGGGAAGCGGATTGGTTCCTGCACATGGGCGTTTGTGCATGCGGGCGTTCATTCTTCATTCAAACTTAAGATTTTGTTTCAAAAAAACGTCGTTTTTCCATTTTATAATCTCCATCAGTGGAAAGAAGGATGAAATACTTTCCTGTCATTTATTAATTAATGGTTGAGGAGGCGGACATGAATGTCACGGCATTGGGTAGAGTACACAGATGAAAGCAGCAGACGAGGTTACCCGGGAGGTCAGCGGAAGCGGAAAAGGAAAAGGCGAAGAGTCGGATTTTTGAGAAGAGCTGCAGCGGTCCTTGTTGTCATCGCAGTGATATTTACATTGAAAAATGTGATCAGTAATTATCTCATTTTGACAGGAGACGGGATCGTCTGGAACGGGGAACTTAACGCAGTGTATGAACAGGCAGGGGATGTGTCGGATACTCTGAGGGAGCTTGTTGAGAATAATCCGGAGACAGTTGGTTTTGTGCGGAATTATCAGGAGAAAAAGGATGCTCCGCCGGCAGAGGATATCGGCGAAGTCACTGCAGGCGTGATCCCCCATCTCTTACAGTGGGATGAACGGTGGGGATATCAGATATACGGGGACAATATGATCGCTGTGAACGGCTGCGGCCCGACCGTGATCTCCATGGTGGCAGCAGGGCTTACCGGAGATAATACAATCACACCATACCGGGTGGCAAAGTTTGCAGAAGAGAACGGGTACTACGAAGGGGAAGCGGGCACGAGCTGGTCCCTGATGACAGAAGGCGCTCAGCAGTTCGGCATCTATGGGGAAGAAATGGGACTGGATGAGAATGGGATCTTTTCCGCCCTTGAAAGCGGAAATCCCATCATATGCAGCGTGAGACCCGGAGACTTTACCAACACAGGCCATTTTATTGTTCTCGTCGGGACTGAGGATGGAAAGATCCGGGTCAATGATCCCAACAGTGTGAAACGGAGCGAAAAACTGTGGGACTACGAGACGCTGTACCCGCAGATCAATAATCTGTGGGTATATACGGCAGGGTAAAACCTGTTCTAGTTCTTCCCTGTAAAGAGTGTCCCTGCTTTCCCGCCTTTGATGATATCATAGAGCGCCTCCGGGCGTTTGCCGTTGGTCACGATGGTATCGATCCCCTGGGAAGTGGCGAGCTGCGCTGCCTGCAGTTTCGTCCGCATGCCGCCGGTGCCGCGCCTGGAGCCTGCGCCTCCGGCCAGAGAATATACGCTGTCATCAATGTGGTCGATCTGTTCGATCAGCTCTGCGTTCGGGTACAGCCTTGGATCATGGTCGTAGAATCCGTCGATGTCGGACATGATCACCAGGCGTTTCGCGCGGCAGAGGACAGCAACAACAGAAGAGAGCATGTCATTGTCTCCGAACAGCCTGTCCTCGGACTCGATTTCTGTGTAGCTGACAGAGTCATTCTCGTTTACAATGGGGATGACTCCCATTTCCAGCAGGGCGTTGAACGTGTTGGTCAGGTTCTCTTTTTTCTCTTCCTGCTCGATATCCTCGGCGTTTAAGAGGATCTGAGCGACTGTCTTGTCATAATCTCCGAAGAATTTGTCATACAAGTACATCAGGCTGCACTGTCCGACAGCGGCGGCTGCCTGTTTCATGCGCATGCTGTCCGGTTTGGACTGCATGCCCAGCTTGTTCCTGCCAACGGCGATGGCGCCGGAAGATACAAGGATGACCTCATATCCCATGTTGTGGATGTCAGCCAGCGTGCACACCAGCCGGTCCGTGGCGCGGAGGTCGCTTTTCCCCGCGTCATTGGTCAGTGTGGATGTACCTACCTTTACAACGATCCTGTTATTATAAAGTCCCATAATTCGTTTCCTCCTAATAGTGTTATAATTAAAAAAGACTTTTCGCGTAACAAAAAGACATTTTCTTTGACATATCAGCGTATCTATCGTATCATACACCTAAAGATTACAAAAGTGAATAATTATCATCTATAATATGACAAAATCAGATGGGAGGATAATCCATGGATGTGAGCATCCAGAAATATCTGGCATTTGTAAAGACAGTGGAGTGCGGGAGCTTTACGAGAGCTGCCGGAGTGCTGAATTATTCCCAGTCAGGCATCAGCCGCATGATCGGCGACCTTGAGCGGGAATGGAGGGTGACCCTGCTGGAGAGGGGGAAATCAGGCGTCCGGCTGACCAGCGAGGGAACCCGGCTGCTCCCTTATGCAAAGCGGGTGTGCAGTGAGTATGAGAAGCTTCAGGCAGAGGTGGATGAGATCAACGGGCTGAAATCCGGCCTGATCCGTATCGGCGCGTTTTCCAGCGTGGCGACACACTGGCTGCCGAACATTATCCGGGAATTCCAGAAGGAATACCCTGGCATTGACTATGAGCTTGTCCTCGGAGATTACACAGAGATTGAGACCTGGATCGACGAGGGGCGGGTGGACTGCGGTTTCCTGCGGCTGCCTGCCCGGGCGGAGCTGGAGTCGGTATTTCTGGAGCAGGACAGGCTGCTTGTAGTGCTGCCCGAGGGTCATCCGCTGACGGCGAGGGAGAAGATCCCGGCGTCCGCGCTCTGCGAAGAACCGTTCATGCTCCTGGAAAAAGGGGCGAAGGCGGAGGTGTCGGAGATCTTCGAGCGAAGCGGACTCACGCCGAAGGTACATTTCACTACATGGGATGATTATGCGATCATGTCCATGGTGGAGAGCGGGCTGGGGATCAGCATCCTCCCGGAGCTTATACTGAAGCGCATCCCCTACCGGATCGAGGCAAGGGAGCTGGAGATTCCGGCGTACCGCAATATCGGCCTGGCATGGAAGGAGAAGAAGGGAAATTCCCCGATGCTGAAACGATTTATGGAATATCTGGACTATCGCTGATATAATAGTAGTAAAACATCGGCTCTGCCGGGGAACGTAAAAAGCGCTGGAAAAAACTGATATATTATCGCCGCGGAAACCTCCTTGCCAGACCCGGGCATATTGATTATAATAAGCCCGTGTTATGAACTCTGCGCTTTGGCAAGACCCCGGCTGCACGCGGGCGGCAGAGAGGAAGAGAGGATTATAGATTATGAAGAAAATAGTTTCCAGCCTTCCGTTCCGGCTGCTCCTTGGAGTGGTCATCGGCATTATTGCAGGACAGTTTTTCGGAACGGCGCTGATGAATGTTGTGGTAACAGTGAAATTTGTGCTTGGAGAGTTTATCAACTTTTGTGTTCCCCTTATTATTATCGGTTTTATCGCGCCGTCGATCACAAGGCTCGGGAAAAATGCATCCCGTATGCTGGGCGTGGCGGTCATCTGCGCGTATCTGTCATCCGTGCTTGCGGCACTGATGTCCATGGGGGCGGGGTACGGGCTGATCCCGCATCTGTCGATTGTGTCTGAGACAGAGGGACTGAAGGAGCTGCCGGAAGTGGTGTTCCAGCTCGAGATCCCGCAGATCATGAGCGTGATGAGCGCGCTGGTGCTCTCTGTGCTGCTTGGGCTTGCGGCTGCGTGGACAAAAGCAGAGACAATCACCAATGTTTTAGAAGAGTTCCAGAAGATCGTGCTCCAGATCGTGACGCGGATTGTGATCCCGATCCTTCCGGTCTTTATCGGGTTTACTTTCTGCGCGCTTTCCTATGAAGGAACGATCACAAAGCAGCTTCCGGTGTTTATAAAGATCGTTCTTATCGTGATGGCAGGACATTTTATCTGGCTTGCGCTGCTCTATATCGTGGCGGGCATTTATTCAAAGAGCAATCCGCTGGATGTGATCAGGAATTACGGGCCTGCATATATCACGGCGGCAGGGACCATGTCGTCTGCCGCAACACTTGCGGTGGCGCTGCGCTGCGCCAAGAAGTCGAAACCGCTGCGTGAAGATATGGTGGATTTCGGGATTCCGCTGTTCGCGAATATCCATCTGTGCGGTTCGGTGCTGACGGAAGTGTTTTTCGTGATGACGGTTTCGCAGATCCTTTATGGGACGATCCCGTCCCCCGGAACGATGGTCCTGTTCTGTGTTCTTCTCGGAGTATTTGCCATTGGCGCGCCGGGTGTTCCTGGCGGGACGGTCATGGCGTCCCTCGGCCTGATCACGGGGATCCTGGGATTTGATTCCACGGGGACCGCGCTCATGCTCACGATATTCGCGCTTCAGGACAGCTTTGGCACTGCCTGCAATATTACCGGAGACGGGGCCCTGACCATGATCCTGACCGGATATGCCAGCCGGCACAATATCGAGAAGCAGGAACTGAAGGCGGGATTATAAGGAAATAATAAAAAATGATAAGAAGGGCGGGATGCGCCGGAAATGTTTCGGAGATATAGAAGGTATACGGACTTTACATGGATTTAACACAGATATAACTTTATAGAATGTCCGGATAAGATAAAATGTATGTAATTGTTAATGTGTTGATAGCAAAGGAGGAAACATGGGGAAGATGTATATGAACCGGGAATTATCCTGGCTCAAATTCAATGAAAGAGTACTGGAAGAAGCAGAGAATCAGGAAGTGCCGCTGTGTGAGCGGATGACATTTGTATCAATCTATCAGAGCAATCTGGACGAGTTTTTTATGGTGCGGGTAGGCTCGCTCCAGGACCAGATGCTGCTGAATAAGAAAATCAGAGACAACAAGACAAATATGACTTCCGAGGAACAGATCAAAGCGATCTTAAAGGAAGTTAAGAGGCTCAATAAGAGGAAGGATGAAGCCTATCAGAAACTCATGGAGAAGGTTGCCGGATACGGGATCCAGCTGATCAATTTCCAGACTGCGGAGCCGGAAGAGAAAAAGTACCTGGAGCAGTATTTTAACCATGATATCGTTCCTTTGAGCTCTCCGACGATCGTAAGCAAGCGCCAGCCGTTCCCTTTCCTCAGGAATAAAGAGATCTATGCAGTGGTCGTCCTTGAGACAAGGAGCGGGAAAGAGCGTCTCGGCATTATTCCATGTACGAACAACATGGTGGAGCGCCTGATCGAACTGCCGGGAGGAAAGGGCAGGTACATGCTCTCGGAGGAACTGGTCCTTCATTATATAGGTAAAGTATTTAAAGGGTATAAGGTGAAAGGAAAATCCCTGATCCGTGTCGTGAGAAATGCGGATATCGACGCGGACGCGCTTTATGACGAGGATCTGGATTACAGGGAATTTATGGCGGACCTGATGAAGGAGAGGAAAAAACTGTCTCCTGTCCGCCTGGATCTGTCCAGGGATATGGAGGGGGACGTTGTGGAAGCCCTGTGCAGATATCTGGATGTGTCCCCGGAGAGAGTGTTTAAGAGCAGAGCGCCCCTGGATGTGTCATTTATCTTTAAGATCCAGGACCTTCTCCGCATGAACCCCGAGCTCTTCTATGAGAAACGGGTGCCGCAGAAATCACCGGATTTCCGGGATGGAGAGAGCATATTGGAACAGATCCGGGAGGAAGACAAGCTCCTGTCTTATCCGTATGAATCTATCCGGCCCTTCCTGCGCATGCTGAACGAGGCTGCTGAGGATGACAGCGTGGTGTCCATCAAGATGACCCTGTACAGGCTGGCAAAACAGAGTAAAGTCATCGAAGCGCTGTGCGAGGCTGCTGAGAACGGAAAAGAGGTCGTCGTGCTCGTGGAACTGAGAGCGCGTTTTGATGAGGAAAATAATATCCGCTGGTCGCGCATGCTGGAGAAAGCGGGCTGCCAGATCATCTACGGACTGGAAGGATTTAAGGTGCATTCCAAGCTCTGCCTGATCACGAGAAGAGGCGGGGATGGCGTGGAATACATTACCCAGATCGGAACCGGAAACTATAATGAAAAGACGGCAAGGCTCTACACGGATCTGTGCCTTATGACAGCGAACGAACAGATCGGGCTGGAAGCGACACGCGTATTCCAGGCATTGGCAAAGGGAGAAGTGGTGGAGGAATCCGAGCATCTGCTTGTGGCGCCGAAATGTCTTCAGTCCAAGGTGATCGAGATGATCGACGAGGAGATCCGCCATGTGCAGAACGGCGAGGATGCATATATCGGGCTGAAGCTGAACTCTCTTACAGACAAAAAGATCATGGAAAAGCTGGCCGAGGCATCCCGCGCGGGCGTGCATATTGATATGATCGTGAGGGGCATCTGCTGTCTGATCCCGGAAGTGCCGGGAGATACGGAGAACATCCGCGTTATCAGCATTGTAGGCAGGTTCCTTGAGCATTCGCGGATTTATATATTCGGAAGCGGCTCGCGGACGAAGTATTACATCGGTTCCGCGGACTTTATGACAAGAAATACAGTAAAGAGAGTGGAAGTTGCAGCACCGGTTTATTCCGAAAAGCTGAAGAAGCGTATCCGCGCGATATTTGATCTGATGCTCAGCGATAATAAAAAAGCGCGCCGGGAGGACGGCAGCGGCAGCTATACACGTGTAAAATGCGAAGGCGAACCGAGAAATTCCCAGGAACTCCTGTACCAGGAAGCATATGACAGGGCAGCAGGCAGAAATGAGAATAAGGTGATAGAATGATATTTAAGTTTGGAGAACAATTGACAGCGATCGAACTGGCGGACTGGGAATTAGATCCCGGTCCGGCGGTTTTTATCACGGATTCGAAACATGCGGAAGAAATTCTTTCAAAGGCGGGCATTGTCTATGAGAATGAGATCCATGTATCCAAGATCGGGTTCTGCCGTCTGGAGAATCAGCAGGACTGCGTGGTGGGGACACTGTGCATACCGAAGCTTTTGGATGTGCTGGGGAGCAGGTACCGGATGTATTTCTTTGTGAACCGGGCGAATGTGGTGATCGTGGACGACGAAGACTTCTCCATCCGCCTGATCCGCCGTATCCAGCAGAAGCGGACCCATCAGGGCGAGACAAAAGAACGGTTCCTGTATAATTATATCTCGGAATTTATGAGCAGGGACCTGGAGATGCTGGTGGCATATGAGAGAAAACTGCTCAGGATGGAAGAAGATGTCAGTCAGGAACATATTGCGAATTTTCAGAACAAGCTGATGCCGATCCGCAGGGAGCTGCTGAACCTGCGCAGCTATTATGACGAGATCATGGACCTGAGCAAAGAACTGGAGGAGAACGAAAACGGCTTCTTCCTGAAGAAACATCTGAAATACTTCGGCACGCTTACAGACCGGGCGGACAGGCTCATGAGCAAGACAAATCATCTCCTTGAATATGCGCAGCAGGTAAAAGAAGCGTACCAGTCGCAGATCGACGCCAGGCAGAACAGCAACATGCAGTACCTGACCGTGATCTCTACTATCTTCTTCCCTCTGACATTGATCACAGGCTGGTTTGGCATGAATTTTCAGGATATGCCGGGGCTGAAAGACGGGTATCCGTGGGTGGTAGTACTCAGCGTTGTAGTGCTTGCGGGATGTATCATCATATTCAAGAAAAAACATATTTTGTAAATCTGGATTTGTGCGTTCAATCTGGATTTGCCGGGAAAACTTTGCTAGAGTAAATCATCCGAAAACAGCGGGGTTTTTCAAGACGTATTCGCAGACGGCGGATGTGTGGCTTCGGTTCCTGATCCGTAATCTGGGAAAGTCTACAAAGGCAGGAAGCACGGCTAAAAACAATTGAACAGTGGACGATTCGGCTCCGCCTCAGGCATCCACTGTTCAATTAACGCCGT
>DXCD01000126.1 GCA_019116185.1 Candidatus Mediterraneibacter stercorigallinarum | reverse complement strand
CGGAGTTTAAGAAAGAATATGAAAACATTCAACCAGAGATGGATATCATCAGGGCAATTGTAGATGCCCGGGTCTCTCAGAATTTGACGCAGAGAGAACTTGCGGAGAGAACGGGAATCAATCAGGCTGATATCAGCAAATTGGAAAATGGAACAAGGAATCCTTCACTGCGCCTGCTTCAGCGTTTGGCAGACGGCATGGATATGGTTTTAAAAATCGAGTTTATCCCGAAATCAAAGATATGAATATCAAAAATGTAAAATATGGCAGCCCCCGGATCTATGAGTTTAAAGATTCATAGATCCGGGGGCTGTTTCTGTTTTTTATTTCTGGGCTTCCAGATTTTTAAATGCCGTGGACAGCATCAGTTTGATTCTGTTCAGCTGGTTTACTTCACTTGCGCCGGGGTCAAAGTCGATCGCCACGATATTTGACTGCGGATAGCGCCTTCTCAGCTCTTTGATGACACCCTTTCCTACCACGTGGTTCGGCAGGCAGGCGAAGGGCTGGGTACATACGATGTTCCCTGCTCCGCTGTGGATCAGCTCCAGCATCTCTCCGGTCAGGAACCATCCCTCTCCGGTCTGGTTGCCGATGGATACGATGTCGGACGCCATCTTTGCCAGATCTTCGATACGAGCCGGAGGATCAAAGTGTCTGCTGTCGGCAAATGCCTTTGTAGCAGGAGCGCGCAGCCATTCTACTGCTTTGATGCCCAGGTTGCCGATCAGTGCTTTTGACTTCTTGAAGCCAAGGTGGGACACCTTGAAGTTCTGGTTGTAGAAGCAGTACTGCATGAAGTCGATCAGATCCGGAACCACTGCCTCCGCACCCTCGGCCTCCAGCAGATCTACCAGGTGGTTGTTCGCCGCGGGGAGGAACTTGACAAGGATCTCGCCGACCACGCCTACGCGCGGCTTCTTGATGTCAAGGATTTCGATATTGTCAAAATCATTGATAATGTCGCGGCAGAGCTTTTTGAATTTTCTCCGCGACGGATATCCTTCGGATACAAATTTCTGGCATACGCTCACCCATTTGCGATGGATCGCATTGGTCGTGCCGGGCACTGCCTCATACGGGCGCATCCGGTAGACGCATTTCATGAAAATATCCCCGAATACCGCGGCATACGCAATACGGACAGCCAACGGAAGCGTGATCTTGAATCCGGGATTCGCCTCCAATCCGCTTAAGTTGATGGAGATGACCGGAATATGAGCATAGCCGGCCTTTTTCAGCGCCCGGCGGATAAATCCGATGTAATTGGACGCGCGGCAGCCCCCGCCGGTCTGGCTGATGATGACAGCCAGATGATCCGTGTCGTACTGACCGGACAGGATGGCGTCCATGATCTGTCCGACCACGATGAGGGACGGATAGCAGGCGTCATTATTTACATATTTTAATCCCATGTCCACTGCCTGACGGTTGTCGTTTGGCAGCACTTCGATCTTATAGCCTGCCGCCTTAAACGCAGGCTCCAGCAGTTCGAAATGGATCGGGGACATCTGCGGGCAGAGGATGGTGTGGGTTTTGCGCATTTCTTTTGTAAACGGCACTTTTTCAATGGAAGACGGACGGATGGTCCGGTCTGCCTTTTTCCGTTCCCTCACGCGGATTGCAGCGAGAAGAGAACGTACGCGGATGCGGGCAGCTCCCAGGTTATTTACCTCGTCGATCTTCAGTGTGGTGTAGATCTTATCGGAATTAGTCAGGATCTCTGCCACCTGGTCCGTGGTCACAGCGTCCAGCCCGCAGCCGAAAGAGTTGAGCTGGATCAGATCCAGGTTCTCTGTTGTCTTTACATAGTTTGCCGCGGCGTACAGCCGGGAGTGGTACATCCACTGGTCCATAACATTTAAAGGACGCTCTACCTGATGGAGATGGGAGACCGAGTCCTCGGTCAGCACGGCAATATTGTAGGAGTTGATCATCTCCGGCAGTCCGTGATGTACTTCCGGGTCAATGTGGTAGGGACGTCCTGCAAGGACAATTCCCCGCCCTCCTGTCTCATTTAAGAATTTGATCGTCTCTTCCCCTTTTTTCCGCATATCCTGGCGGCAGGAGGCAAGTTCATTCCACGCATCGTGGACAGCTGATTTGATCTCGCTGTCTGAGAGGGAGAACTTGCTTCCCAGCTCATCGATCAGGCGGTAGGAGATGGTCTCCTCGTTCTGAAGCGAGAGGAACGGATGGATGAAATCCACTTCTCCGTGGACGATCGGATCCATGTTGTTTTTGATATTTTCCGGATAGGAGGTGACGATGGGACAGTTGTAGTGGTTGTTCGCCTCTTCAAATTCATTCCGCTCATACGGGATAGACGGATAGAAGATATGCTTGATCCCTTTGTTGATCAGCCACTGCACATGTCCGTGCGCCAGCTTTGCCGGATAACACTCGGACTCGCTCGGGATGGACTCGATGCCCAGTTCATAGATCTTCCTTGTGGAAGCCGGAGAGAGCACGACCCGGAAGCCCAGCTTGGTGAAAAATGTAAACCAGAACGGGTAGTTCTCATACATGTTCAGTACACGCGGGATACCGATGACGCCGCGCTTTGCCTCTTCTTCAGAGAGGGGCTCATAGTCAAAGTAGCGGTGGAACTTGTAATCGAACAGGTTCGGCATGGTGTTCTTTGATTTTTCCTTTCCAAGTCCCCGTTCACAGCGGTTTCCTGTGATAAATTTGCGGCCGCCGCTGAAATGGTTGATGGTCAGGCGGCAGGTGTTGGTACATCCCCGGCACTTTGTCATGGTCGTGGAATATTCCATGTTCATGATATCCTCGATGGAGAGCATGGTCGTGCCCTCGCACTCGGTATAGCGTTCCCTTGCGATCAGAGCCGCGCCGAACGCGCCCATGATCCCTGCGATATCCGGGCGGATCGCCTCGCAGTCCGCGATCTTCTCAAAGCTTCTTAAGACCGCGTTGTTGTAGAAAGTCCCGCCCTGCACCACAATGTGGTTTCCAAGCTCAGAAGCGCTGGATACTTTGATAACTTTAAACAAGGCGTTCTTGATGACAGAGTAGGCAAGCCCGGCGGAGATATCCGCCACGGAAGCCCCTTCTTTCTGCGCCTGTTTTACTTTTGAGTTCATGAATACCGTACAGCGGGTGCCCAGGTCAATGGGATTCTGCGCATAGAGCGCCTCGTGGGCAAAATCCTCTACGGTATAATTCAGTGATTTTGCAAATGTTTCGATAAAGGAACCACAGCCCGAATAACATGCCTCGTTGAGCTGCACGCTGTCAACGGTCTGGTTCTTGATCTTGATGCATTTCATGTCCTGGCCGCCGATATCCAGGATACAGTCTACGTCCGGATCAAAGAATGCCGCGGCATAATAGTGGGCGATTGTCTCTACCTCGCCCTCGTCCAGCATAAGCGCTGCCTTGATCAGCGCTTCCCCGTATCCGGTGGAGCAGGAGTGCACGATCTCCACGCCTTCCGGAAGCTGTGCAGAGATGTCCTTGATGGCGCTGATCGTTGTCCCGAGCGGGTCTCCCTCGTTATTATGGTAGAAGGAGTACAGAAGCGTCCCGTCTTCACTGACAAGCGCAGCCTTGGTCGTTGTAGATCCGGCGTCAATGCCAAGGAATGCTTTTCCTTTGTAAGTCGCAAGGTCCTTGACCGGAACCTGGTGCTTCGCATGGCGGGCAGTAAACGCTTCAAATTCTTCCGTGGTCGCAAAAAGCGGATCGAGACGTTCTACCTCGATCTCCATCTGAACCCGGTTCTCCAGACGGTTCTGGAGTTCGCGGAGCGCCACCGGGGTATCCTTCTTGGAATTGAGCGCAGAGCCGATTGCCGCGAACAGGTGGGAGTGGTTCGGCGCGATGATGTGTTCATCGTCCAGTTTCAGCGTGCGGATAAACGCCTCCCTGAGCTCCGAAAGGAAATGGAGCGGTCCGCCCAGGAACGCCACATGTCCCCGGATCGGCTTGCCGCAGGCAAGACCGCTGATCGTCTGGTTGACCACTGCCTGGAAAATAGATGCAGCAAGGTCTTCCTTGGAAGCACCGTCGTTGATCAAGGGCTGGATGTCAGACTTCGCAAACACTCCGCAGCGGGCAGCGATCGAATAGAGCGCCTTATAATTTTTTGCATATTCATTCAGGCCGGAAGCATCCGTCTGCAGGAGGGAAGCCATCTGGTCAATAAAGGAGCCGGTACCTCCGGCACAGACTCCGTTCATGCGCTGCTCAACATTCCCGCCTTCAAAATAAATGATCTTGGCGTCCTCGCCGCCCAGCTCAATGGCAACGTCCGTCTGCGGCGCATAATCCTGGAGCGCTGTGGACACAGCGATCACTTCCTGGACAAATGGCACCCCGAGGTGCTTTGCCAGGGTCAGGCCGCCGCTTCCGGTGATCACGGGAGAGACCTGAATGGGACCTAATTTATAGAGCGCGCGTCCCAGCAGGTCGGAAAGCGTCTCCTGGATATTAGCAAAATGCCGCTCGTAATCGGAGAAGAGTACTTCGTTTTCTTCATCCAGAATCGCAATTTTAACCGTGGTGGAACCGATATCGATCCCAAGAGTATGTAATTCTTTCAGACTCATTGTATAATCTCCAATCTTTTGTACTAAAATTTATATGAGTTCTTTCTTATTAAATGCAATTTCGCATTTTACAACAATCTACATTATACGACACGCATTTTGAAAAAACAATTGTTATTATTATGCGGGATTTGAAAATAATTCCTGTTCTTATGGATATTTTATATAAAGATCATGTTAAACATCTGAAAAGGGTAAACATGTATTTGACAAACAGATAGCCGGACGTTACAATTGTATCGGTTATTATCAATTGAAAATAGAAAGAATAAGGAGTAGAAAGACTTGAACTGGCTGGACAAATTAGAGAGAAAAATGGGACGTTATGCAATACCGAATCTGACTGTCTACCTGCTGGCAGGATATGTCATTGGCTTTGCGGTTTGGCTGTTAATGCCTGATCTGCTGAGCTGGCTTACGCTGGAACCTGCGCTGATCCTAAGAGGGCAGGTGTGGAGGATTCTATCATGGGTGCTGATTCCGCCGACAAGCCAGCCGATCTCCCTGTTGATCCTTGTTTTGCTGTACTATTCACTGGGAACCGCGCTGGAGCGGACCTGGGGGACATTCCGGTATAATGTATATATTTTTTCCGGGCTCCTTTTTACCGTGCTGGCGGTCTTTATCCTTTATGCTGTGTTTTATTTCGGGGTCGGTGTGGAGCTTCCGCTCTCATCGGTAGGCCTGATCAGCACGAACTATATTACCATGTCCATCTTCCTTGCGTTTGCCGCAATCTATCCGGAGATGGAGGTTTATCTGTATTTTATCCTGCCGATCAAGATGAAGTGGATGGCGCTTGTATACGTGGCAATGGCAGTGTATTACTTTATCACGGGCGGTATTGCCACGCGTGTGGCGATCGGCGCGTCGCTTCTGAACTTTGTGATCTTTTTCCTGTCATCCAGGAATATGAGAAGGTTTTCGCCAAAGGAGAGAGCGCGCAAGGCAAAGTTTAAACGCCAGTCCGCGCCGCATATGCAGTATTCAAACGGCGCGAAGCATCGCTGCGCGGTGTGCGGCAGGACAGAGCTTGACGACCCGTGTCTGGAATTTCGTTTCTGTTCCAAATGCAACGGGAATTACGAGTACTGCCAGGATCATCTGTTTACTCATGAACATGTGAAGTGAGCAGTAGACGGCAGAGAGTTTATTAATAGCGTTGATAAAGCAGACGCAATTCGCATCTGCTTTTATATATTATTTCAAAAGGAGAGTAGCAGAATAGATGAAGAAGACAAAAGTAGTATGTACGATGGGACCTAATACAAATAACAGGGAACTGATGAGGAAGCTCATAGAAAACGGCATGGATGTGGCTCGTTTTAATTTTTCCCACGGCGACCATGAGGAGCAGAAGGGGAGAATGGATCTTCTCAAAGAGCTGAGAGAAGAACTGCATACAAATACAGCGATCCTTCTGGACACCAAGGGACCGGAGATCCGTACCGGGGTGCTCAAAGACGGAAAGAAGATTATGCTGGAGGCGGGCGCTCAGTTTACTCTTACAGTTGATGAAATTGTTGGTGATGAAAATAAAGTATCTATCACATATGAAGGGCTGGTCCAGGATGTTGACGCGGGCAAGATGATTCTGATCGACGACGGTCTGATCGAGCTGAAAGTAACCGGAAAAACAGAAAGGGATATTATCTGTGAGGTCGTAAACGGCGGCGAGCTTGGTGAGAAGAAAGGCGTGAATGTGCCGAATGTGGCAGTGCGCCTTCCTGCGATCACAGAGAAGGATAAAGACGATATCCGTTTCGGTGTGGAGCAGGGAATCGATTTTATCGCGGCTTC
>DXCD01000125.1 GCA_019116185.1 Candidatus Mediterraneibacter stercorigallinarum | reverse complement strand
CGACAGTACCTGATCAATACGGCAGCGCTCAAAAGCGTCTTCAAGTCTGTCTACGGTATGCCTGTCGCGTCATATATGAAGCAGTACCGCATCATGAAGGCTGCTGAACTTCTGCGGAATACTGACAAGAGCGTATCAGCGGTAGCCTCAGAGGTTGGTTATGAGAGCCAGAGTAAATTTTCGGCTGCTTTTAAAGATATCATGAAAATACTGCCCACGGATTACCGAAGGCAGTACACTTGAATGTCTCATTTATTCAGTTTATCTCCTGCGTTTCCGCACGGAAGGATGCGAAACCGCTCCTCTGGCATAACGACTGGGGCTCTCAGCGCTCCGGCGGACAGACCTTCGATGGTTTGATCCCCGGCTTGTCGCAGCACGATACGGGGATCCGGAATGAGAATATCTCCGAACAGGCTCTCCTGTATTCACCGATCTTCCCTTCCGGCGCCTCCGTGCCAGAGCCAAACGGCGTCTCCTTTTCTTTACAAGCATATATCGGACCACTGCGCAAAAAATAGCTGCAAGCACCACCAATGCCGCTCCCGCGCCGATTAGAATCTTAACAGGAAGAGAGAGACCCGCCTCTTCTTTCGGCGTGTCTGCCTGCGCACTGCCTTTTTTCGTTATCTGGGGCGTGATATCATATCCGGTCTGCTCCTTCACATATTCCGGCGTCAGGCTTACTTCCGCGCTCCCCACATTCTGTCCCTCATAAAAGTAGGTGACTTTCCCCGCCCCTTCCTTTTTGTCTGTAATAGTGATCTCACTGTCAAGTGATGAAAAATCAATTCCCGCAGGCAGCAGCACATATGCGTTCTCATCCTCATAAGAGCTGACTCCTTCAGCCTTTGCCTTATCCTTCAGCGGCACTTTGGAAAAATTAGAAAACACATAATCAAACATTGCCCTTGTATCTGCATAGACATCTCCGTCATCCTGGAGAAGAACTGCCACAAGCTGCATATTTCCATTGTCAGCCATTGTGACCAGCGTTGTCCTGGACTGGTCCGTATATCCGGTCTTTCCCCCGGTACAATATTCATAGTAATTATAATTTTCCGGCCAGAGCATCTTATGGTTCTGCTGGAATGTGCGCGACTCTCCTACAAGATTCGTAGGGCTTATCGTATAATTTAATGTCTGTGTTACAGTGCGGAATTCTTCAAACTGATAAACCGCTGACGCGATCAGCGCCATATCATGGGCAGTCGTATAGTGCTGCTCATTGTGGAGACCGTTGGCATTTGTCCAATGGGAACCTGTACATCCCAGTTCCACGGCGCGGTCATTCATCGCCTGGATGAATGTATTATAGTCGCCTCCCATAAGCTTGCCTGTACTCTCCGCTATTGCGTATGAGACCTCATTAGCCGAGGCAAGGAGCATCCCGTATAAGGCATCGTTCATACTTAAGATCTCTCCCGACGTCATCCCGATACTGGCATCTCCGGGTTCAAGAAAAGACACACTATCCTCAGAGAAATAAACCTCATCGTCCAGCTCCGAATTCTCCAGCGCTACCAGGGCTGTCAAAAGCTTTGTAATACTTGCCGGATAATGCTGGTCATCGATCTTCTTTCCATAAAGGATCGCCCCGCTGTTCATATCCATCACGATCGCCGAGTTGCCGTAGACATTCGGTCCCTGCGGCCATCCTTGTATATTGTTCGTATCCGGTACTGTATCATAGGACGCCTGCCTTGCCTCTTCAAAGGTCATCGCCTCATCTGCCCGTACATTCCCTGCCAGCGTGACCGCCATGATTCCGGTCAGAACCGCTGCCGCGGCGCGCTTTATATAATTCCTCATCTCATCCTCCGCCTGCCACCTGATGGCATATCATATGCTTTTATTATTATAGATGATTGTCACGGGCGTTGCAAGATATAGAAAAACAGCGGAGGACCTTCCCTTGGGGAAAGCCCTCCGCCATGATCTTAAAATAACTTAACTGCTTCTGTTATTTCTTTTTATTTTTCTTTCTGATAACTACTACGACTCCTGCTGCCGCGCATGCAGCGACGAGAACTACAACCCATACTACCGGGCTGCTCTGGTCGCCGGTCTGTACTGCTTTGCCGTCTTCTTTATCCGTCTTTCCATTGGTTGAATCCGGCGTGTCTGTGCCTGGTTTTCCGGGATCAACCGGTGTGTCGATCTTCTCGAAACGAGCCTCGATCACAAGGTCAGACATTACCGGCGCGGAGAAATCATACTCTTTGTCGCCTACATACCAGCCAATGAATTTGTATCCTTCTTTGACCGGATCAGCGGGCTGGGGAAGAGTTGTTCCCTCGGCAACTCTGATCGTGTTTTTATTGATTGTTACCGTATAATATGTAACTTCCTGGCTCTCCTCTGTAAATACTGCTGTGATCTCCGTATCTGCCGTCGGGATGAATGTGTATGGATTAGCATAGGTAATAATCTCACCGTCTACCTTCCATCCGCCGAAAAGATAACCGCTATTCGGCGTTGCCTTTACAGTTACCGATCCGTCAGCCTGCATCGCGCCTACTTCAACAGCTCCGTTTCCATCTGTTACAGGAGTTACTGTGTACGGAGTAAACTTCGCTGTCAGCGTCACATCTTCTGTAATCGGCTGTTCAAAATTAAACTCTTCCTCACTGCCATCTTTAAACCATCCGTCGAATCTGTGACCCACCTTTGTCGGATCTTCCGGTTTTTCTGCCGTTTCTCCGTCTTTGACAGTCTGCGTTGTTTCGTTATCGCCAACGACCAAGGTTACCGTGTGTGTTTCTTCCGGATCCGGCTCTTCGTTCTTCGTGAACTGAGCGGTCAGCGCCGTATTCTCTGTTACTGCAAATGTATATTCCGCATTATCGGAAACTTTTGTTCCTGTCACAGCGTCATACCATCCTGCAAAAGTATATCCTTTGTCGGCCTCAGCAGTTACAGTGATCTCTGTATTCTCAGCGATTCCTTTCGCTCCGCCTGATACCGTTCCGCCCTCCTGAGCCTCAACGTATACATTGTAGCTCTGTGCCGGAGCATTTGCGATATCAAA
>DXCD01000124.1 GCA_019116185.1 Candidatus Mediterraneibacter stercorigallinarum | reverse complement strand
ATTTTTCATAATGCAAGCACTTTTTTTATTTTTCTTCATTTTTTTCCAGAATTTTTCCCGAGGCCGACAATCCCGCCGCTTTCTCCTGTCTCACCATGATCTTCAGCGCCTGCTTTTTGTCCCTTATGACAACTTCCCGGTGCTTCCCTCCGAATTCTCCGTCAAGTGTCCAAGGGATCTCTTCTTCGCATTCAAAACGCACATTTCCCGACTTAAAGGAATACATCCTCTGGGGATTGATCTGCTTCATCAGGATCGCCCCGAGCAGCTCATTTAATTCTATGGGACTCTTCGGGGTCCTGATCAATGTCACTTCGAATTCCCCGTCGTCAAAGACCACATTTGTGCCGATAATTCCTTTGAATCCGCCCACAGACCTGGAATTTGTCACCATTCCGAAGATGAATTCATCCTCAAATGACTCTCCGTCATGTGACACTTTTATCTTATACGAAGGAATATTAAAGATCCTTTTCGTACCCTCCAGCACATAGGCAAGATGCCCCAGAATATTCTTCATGCTCTGTTTGGTCTCATACGAAACATCTGTGAACAGTCCGAACGCCGCTATGTAGATAAAGTGATCATCATTGAACATCCCAACATCGCATGAAAAGGGCACGCCGTTTACCGCGGTGTCCGCAGCGCTTAAAATGTCCTTCGGGATTCCCAGGCTGGCCGCGAAATCATTTGTCGTGCCCGCCGGAATATATCCCAGCGGAATATCCGCCCCCCGCAGCTGCATCCCGGTCACAGCCTCATCCAGAGTCCCGTCGCCTCCGCTGCATACGAGCAGATCATAGCTGCCCTCATAGGACTGTATCTTTTCAACAGCATCATGCGTCCTCTGGGTCGGGTAGACCGTCACCTCATACCCTCCTTTTGTAAAAATATCCAGCACCTCAGAAAGTTTAGGCTTTAGAATTCCCGTCCCCGCATTCGGGTTGTATATAAACAGCATCTTTTTCATAATGCATCCCCTTTCTGCCATACACCTGTACATCCCGCATCGCATCCGCCGGCAGATATGCTCCGCAGTTTATTTATTAAATAAAGGCTGCACTTCCGCACAGCCTTTTCGTCATGTCGTTTATTTATCTGAAGCCTGCCGTGGCAGCCTCTTCCCTCATCAGCATGCGTTATTTGCGAAAAATGTCCGGATCCCTTCCGCTGCTTTCTTCTCATCCTCGCCTTCAGTCACAACAGTAATCTTTTCGCCGTCCGCGAGACTCAAGCTCATCATGCCCATGATGCTTTTGGCATTGATATTCTTCTCGCCGATCTGGATATAGATCTTGCTCGCATACTGGCTGGCTTCCTGCACGAGCAGTGCGATCGGCCTTCCGTCAAATCCCGTTTCTGTCTTTACTACAACAGGTGTTTTAATCATAATAATCCTCCTTGTGTTCCTGCCTCACCTTGTCTGCCAGCTCACTCAGCCTGCGCAGCCTGTGGTTGATTCCGGACTTTCCCACAGGCGGGTCCAGCGCCTCGCCAAGCTCCTTCAGCGTAGCCTCCGGATGATCCAGGCGGGCATAAGCCGCTTCCACCAGATTCTCCGGCAGATGGTCAAATCCTATCGTATCTCTGAGATATGTAATATCCTCAACCTGTTTTACCGCTGCTGACACAGTCTTATTGATATTGGCAGTCTCGCAGTTTACCTTCCTGTTTACAGAATTACGCATTTCCTTAAGTATCCTGACATTTTCAAGCTCCATCAGAGATACATGCGCCTCCATCACATTCAGGATATCCACTATTTGGGATCCCTCCTTCAAATACACGACAAACGACTTCTTGCGGGGCACGATCTTCGCATCCAGTCCGAAGCTGCATATCACTCCCCGGATCTGGCGCGCTGCCTCAGGTGATGAGCAGACGATCTCAAAATGATATGATTTCTTCGGATCGCTCATAGACCCTGCCGCCTGAAACACGCCTCGAAGGAATGCTCTTTTACAGCATGTCTGCTGGATTACAAGAGAACTGAACGCGTGAATGTCATCCGTACTCTCCCGTCTCTCCCCGATCATCTTAGTCGCGTAAAGGACCCTCAGTGCATCTTCATGCTTTCTGACAACAACCGCATAAGAAACACTTTCTTTTTTAATATTTCTCCTGACAGAAATATCAGTTTTTATATTAAATGTTTTTTGCAGCAATGTAAAGACTTTTCTTGCAACAAGAAGATTTTCAGAATGTATTTTGATACTGTACCGGTCAAAGCTGTTGATCACGACGGTTCCGCACATTCCGATAAATGCCGCTGTCTCCGCTATCCGGCAGTGTCTCGCCGGACTGATATTCTCCGCGAGCTCTTCCCTGACTTTCCCGGAAAATGACATTCACTCACTTCCTTTTCGTAATACTATCTTTCCCGGTATCCCGGTGCTCGATACGCACCCCGTAACTTCCCTGTTCTTCCAGCATCTGGTACAGCGCGTTTGCCAGCGTCACGGAACGGTGCTTTCCACCGGTGCATCCGATAGATATGACAAGCTGATTCTTTCCTTCCAGTATATAGTTCGGTATAAGGAACTCCACCATATCCTTAAGCTTATCCAGAAACAGGCGCGATTTCTCATTTCCCATGACATAATCCTGTACTTCGGGGTCATTCCCTGTCTTTTCCTTCAGTTCATCTATATAATAAGGATTCGGCAGGAACCGCACGTCAAAGACCAGGTCCGAGTCCTGGGGAATACCGTATTTGAACCCAAAAGACATAACCGTAATGTAGAGGTTGCAGAAACTCTTTCCCTCAACAAAAATCTTCTCCAGCTCAATCTTAAGTTCCCGGGTCAGCAGTTTGCTCGTATCCAGTATATAAGTTGCCCGCATCTTTAAGAACATGATCTTCTCGCGTTCTTTCGCGATCCCGGTGTCCACTCTTCCCGAGCCGCTCAGAGGATGCTGACGCCTTGTTTCCTTATACCGCTTGACCAACACGTCATCATGGGCATCCAGAAAGAGGATCTCGTACTGGATCTCCTTCTGATCCATCTCGTCCAGGACATCCCTGAGCCCGGAGAAATCCTGCCCGCCTCTCACGTCCAGCCCGAGCGCAATCTTCTTGACCTCTTCATCCGGTTCCCCAAACATCTCAACAAAGCGCGGCAGCAGGGGAATCGGCAGGTTATCCACGCAGAAATACCCCATATCTTCCAGCATTTTCAATGCTGTTGTTTTTCCCGCTCCTGACATTCCGGTCACGATAACAAAACGCATTCTCTAAAATTCTCCTATCTTCTTTACTTCCGGTTCAAGCCTTACTCCGAATTTCTGTTCCACACGGTCCGCCACGTCTTCCATCAGCTGTGCCACTTCCGCCGCGGTCGCGCTTCCCCTGTTGATCACAAAACCGCAGTGCTTCTCTGACACTTGGGCATCTCCCACGCGGTATCCTCGGAGTCCGGCATCTTCGATCAGCTTCCCTGCGAAATAGCCTTCCGGCCGTTTAAAAGTACTTCCCGCGCTGCCGTATTCCAGCGGCTGCTTCTGCACTCGTTTTTCCTTTAATTCATCCATTCTCGCGCGGATTTCTTCCCTGCTCCCCTTGTTCAGCTTCAAAACAACTTCCAGCGCCACGTAATCATTCCTGGAGATCACGCTGGTCCTGTAACCCAGCCCCAGCTCGTCAACGGACAATGTTTTCACCTCGCCATCCGCTGTAAGGATATCCGCCGACTCCACGATCTGCTTCATCTCGCCGCCGTACGCCCCCGCATTCATCCTGAGGGCTCCGCCCATGGTTCCCGGTATGCCGGAGGCGAATTCCATGCCTGTAAGCGATGCCTCGCAGGCTGCTGCCGCGGTTCTGGAAAGGAGAGCCCCTGCCTGCACAAAGATCCTCTCGCCTTCCACGCGGATCGCATTCATTCTTTTAAATATCTGGATAATCACGCCGCGGAAGCCTTTGTCTCCCACCAGGAGGTCGCTTCCATTTCCCATAATATAATAAGGAACCGCATTTCTCAGACAGATCCCTATGATATCTCTGATCTCCTCCGCGCAGGACGCTGTGACAAAATAGTCCGCCGGTCCGCCGATCCGAAACGTTGTGTGCCTTCTCATGGGCTCATCTGTGAGTACATTCTCCTGCCCTGATACCGCACATAATTCTTTGTATAAATCCATAGATTACTCCATTCATTTTCAATTATGATTTCTTAGACATTATAGTGCACCCGGGCTTTAAAGTAAAGACAACAGACAGAAATCTTGCATAATCTGCAAAAAGAGTGTATACTGGTTCAGTATCTATATATTTTTACGCGCCGTGCAACGGCTGTTTTTTATCTTTTGAAGGAGTGAAATTAAAACCGTGGATTCTGGTGACAGTTTTCAACTAATTATACTTGTAATTCTTTTAATGCTCTCAGCATTTTTCTCATCTAACGAAACAGCGCTGATGTCAGTGAGCAAAATCCGGCTGCGCACCCTCGCGGACGCAGGGAACAAACGCGCCTCACAGGTTCTTGATGTTACAGAGAACCATACTTCCAAAATGCTCAGCGCCATTCTGATCGGAAATAATATTGTCAATCTTTCCGCATCCGCACTTGCTACATCCCTTGCCTATACATTCGGCGGTTATATGGTCAGTATCGCGACTGCTGTCCTCACGATTGCTATTCTCGTGTTCGGAGAGATTACGCCGAAAAATTATGCCACGATAAATGCAGAGAAGCTCGCCTTAAGATACATTCCTGTCATACGCTTTATTATGACGGTCATGACTCCTGTCATTTTTATCATCAACTTGTTTTCACGCGGGATCATGCTGCTTCTCCGCGTGGACCCGGATGCGGCCGACAAGGGGATGACGGAAGATGAACTGCGTACCATCGTGGATGTGAGCCACGAGGACGGCATCATCGAATCTGACGAAAAGGAAATGATCTACAATGTGTTCGATCTTGGCGATGCAAACGCAAAGGATATCATGGTTCCCCGGGTACACGTTACATTTGCAGATGTAAACAATACTTACGAAGAACTGATTGAAATCTTCCGCGAGGACAAGTTCACCCGTCTGCCTGTCTATGAAGACTCACAGGATAACATCATCGGCATCATTAATATGAAGGATCTTCTGCTCTATGATAAGAGCCAGCCGTTCCAGATCAGGGAGATTATGCGCAAGCCTCATTTCACATATGAGTATAAGAGCATTTCCGAACTGCTTGTCGAGATGAGGGATTCTACCTTTAATATCGCGATCGTCCTGGACGAGTACGGAGAAATGGCCGGTCTGATCACATTGGAAGATATCCTGGAGGAGATCGTCGGAGAGATCCACGATGAATACGACGAGACAGAGGATGAGCTGGTGCGCCGGATCTCTGACCGGGAATATATTATCGAAGGTTCCGTGAACCTGGACGATGTCAATGACCGGCTCCAGACAGAACTGTCTTCGGAAGATTATGACTCCCTGGGTGGCCTGATCATCGAATACCTGGACGACCGGCTGCCTGAAGTGGGAGATGAAGTTATCACAGAAGACGGGATCCGCCTTGTCGTGGAATCACTGGATAAAAACCGGGTGGAGAGCGTCCATGTATATCTGCCGGAAGGTCCCGAAGCTGACGATGGAAATAAGGATGCTATGTCAGAAACAGAACCTCAGCCGGAAACTGATCCATCCGGCCACGCCGGCAGTACGGATGAGAACAACAAAGAGGCTGCGGCTGATGCAGTGTCGTGATAAAACTGACGGACGTATGTATATTTTAGGCGCTGTACCAACCCCGTGCAGCGCCTAAATCTATAAAGTCCTCAATTGCAATTTTAATTTCCCCTTCTTTTAATGCAAGTGGCTCTGTACCGGCACATCTCAAAGCTATATAATATTCCCCATCCTCATCTGCTGTAAATGTATATCGCTGGAATCGTTCATTGCTGGTATAAGAATCTGCTGACAATTCTCCGTTTCCAATAAATCTATATTCGATCCACTGACCAATGTCCTCGCCATTGTTCCTTTCTAATGGATATTGCTCAGCCTCAAACGTGAGACTTTCCCCTTTTTTAAGCTGCCACCCGGCTCCATCTTCCCTGGTAAATATAACCAACACATCATTCGTAAATATGATTTCCGGTGTAATGTCACGCGCCCCCGTCCTTGACGCCTCAAATTCTATAATCGTTTTAGGAACAAAAACATTTTCCGGCACTTCTTTGATTCGTCTGCTGTTCCATTGATAATCCCCCTCCAGCGAAACACTCCTGCGGGCCTCCAAAGAACCGACACCTATTTCATCGCCGGATACTGCCGGTTCTTTAATGGAGTCTTTTCCGATCAAATCCCTATTATATTCCGAAATCAATTCTGCTCCTCCATTTTTCACCAAGTCCCTTTTCCGCAATGCAAAACAAGCGGATGACATAGCCAAAACAAGAATGGCCGCTATTAGGAATTTTATCAAATTCCTTTTCTTTTTGTTAAAAGAATGTTTTCTCTTTCTTGTATCCGAACCATGATCTGATATCAGTTTCTTCACACCCTGCATCGTTGTTTCGGGCGTAAAATTAGCCTGCAGATACTCTGCATCTTGATCATCGATCAGCTTTTCCACAATGTCTTCCGTAATAACGTCTAATAGATCATTACAAGTCATCTTCACTGAAAATCCCCTCGCTTTCTAAAATTTTTTTCAATTTTATCCGGCTTCTCCTTATTTTGGTTTTAACTGTAGCTTCCGGCTGATTTGTCATACCGGCGATCTCTTTAATAGGAA
>DXCD01000123.1 GCA_019116185.1 Candidatus Mediterraneibacter stercorigallinarum | reverse complement strand
AAGGTTCCTGTCGTTCTTTTCAAGCGACAGCCTGTATAGATTATCACAGCGCTTTGCTTTTGTCAAGAACTTTTTTCATCCGCTTTCGACATCTTTTTTCTTCTGCCTGCCATTTTTCAGATGGCCTCCTGCCGTCTCCCGGTCGTTCCGCCTCCGCGTCTCCGGTCAGCCGGCTCTCAGAAGTTTTCCTCCGTCATCAGCGACAGGTGCTATCTTATCACCATAGAAGGGAATTGTCAACGTTTTTCTTGTTTTTTATTTATTTCAGACAATTCACACATTTTAACGTTTCCGCCGCAAAAAACTGCGATCAGCGCTGTCCGATTATAGTTCACTCTGTATTTCTCAAAACCGCCTCTCCGTTCTGCATATTCTCCTTTTTTCACACAACATTATGAATCCTGAATATGCCTCATCGAGGGAAAGATTCTATAATCTATTCCAACATGACATACTGTTGTCATGTTTCGGGTGCTATAATAATTGTAATACTTCAGATACTTCAGACAAAGGAGCCATTATGAAGATCGACAGACTTATCGGTATTTTATCTTTACTATTACAAAAGGAGACAGAAACGATTCCCTCACTGGCCAGGCAGTTCGAAGTCTCGCCCCGCACGATCAGCCGGGATATTGAAACCCTCTGCCGGGCAGGCATTCCCATTATGACACGGCAGGGAATGAATGGCGGTCTCTCTATTATGGAAGATTATAAGATTGACCGGACACTGCTGACGTCTGCTGAAATGCAGGATATTCTCGCCGGACTTCGCAGTCTCGATAGTGTCAACGGAACGAACCGCTATTCTCAGCTCATGGAAAAGCTTTCTGCCGGATCTTCTGATTTTATCTCAGAGGGCCATTCCCTGCTGATCGACCTGTCGTCCTGGTATAAAGATTCTCTTGCTCCTAAGATCGAGCAGATTCGAAATGCCATAGGCAGCCACATGCTGATTGAATTTACTTATTATTCGCCAAGCGGTGACAGCCGCCGGACCATTGAGCCTTATTATCTTATCTTCCGCTGGTCCAGCTGGTATGTGTGGGGATGGTGCCTTGCCCGCCAGGATTTCCGTCTTTTTAAACTGAACCGGATGGACGGGCTTCACCTGACCGGTCAGAATTTCCCGGGGCGCCCTGCTCCGGTTCCGAATCTGAAAAATGAAAGGATTTTCCCGGGCGGCATCCGCGTAAAAGCTCTTTTCCAGCCCGAATGCAAATGGCGGCTCATCGAAGACTTCGGCAAAGGATGCTTTGAAGAACAAAATGACGGTACTCTTCTATTTCTTGCTGATTATACAGATGCAGACAATCTGATCTCCTGGATTCTGACATTCGGAGATAAAGTCCGGCTGCTGGAACCAGAAGAGATCCGTCTCAAGCTCAGAGATATAATTGCAGAAATGCAGAAAAACTATCAATAATCCGCTGCCAAATAATCATGTTATTCAAAAGTAGGAGGTAGAAAAAATGTCAAGCAGCCAGGAATTCGTCCAATATGCAGCAGACCAGTGTTCCGGAGCAGGCAGAATCACATACCGAAAAATGTTCGGGGAATATGGAATGTACTGTGACGGCAAGATTTTCGCGCTGATCTGCGATGATCAGTTCTTTATCAAGATCACAGAAGCAGGAAGGCGCCTTGCCCCGGAACTATCTGAAGCCCCTCCCTATGATGGCGCAAGACCATACTTTCTTATCGAAGATCTGGATGACCGGGATTTTTTAACTGAATTTATTACTGAGACATGCAGGGAACTGCCCATGCCCAAACCGAAAAGCAAAAAGAAACGAAACAGCGCCGCTCAGAAAAGGAGGCCTCAAAATGACCTTTGATTATAAGAAAGAATATAAAGAATTTTACCTCCCGCCCAAGGTCCCCGGCATCGCAGACATACCGGCGATGAATTACGTCGCCGTACGTGGAAAGGGAAACCCAAACGATCCTGATGGGAAATATAAAAGAGCTATGAGTCTGCTATATGGAATCTCTTTTACGATCAAAATGAGTTATAAAGGAAGCCACAGGATCGAAGGATATTTCCCTTATATAGTCCCGCCCCTGGAAGGACTGTGGTGGCAGGACGGCATTTCCGGGATCGACTACGCTCACAAGGACAGCTTCCGGTGGATCTCCATGATCCGTCTCCCGGAATTTGTAACAAAAGAAGAGTTTGACTGGGCAGTGCGGGAAGCTGAGACGAAAAAACAGACAGACTTTTCCCGCGCTGAGTTTTTTACTTATAATGAAGGACTCTGCGTCCAGTGCATGCACATCGGAAGTTACGACGATGAACCCGCCACGCTCCTGAAGATGGAGACCTTTCTCTCTGAAAACGGATACCAGCCGGATTTCTCCGGAGAACGCCTGCACCATGAGATCTATCTGAGCGATCCCAGACGGACAGCGCCGGAAAGACTTAAAACTGTAATCCGGCAGCCCATAAAGCGGATATAGGTATACAACATCTGCTGGCAATACGTGTAAACAGAACGCAGCTGTTATAGTACGCGCAATTTCTATTGCATATTTTCTCTGGTCCTGTAAAATAGAGGACATAAAAGAGACTGTATTAATAGGAAAGTGAGGATTAACAAAATGGATTTTAAACATAATGAAAACCAGATTGCTTTATACTCTGAAACCGGGGACCTGCTGGCTGAGATCACGTTTCCCTATGTAGACGAAAACACTGTGGATGTAAATCATACTTTTGTGGATGCTTCCCTCAGAGGACAGGGGATTGCCGGGAAGCTGATGCAGGAACTTGTGGATGAGCTGGAAAAACGTGGGCTGAAGGCTGTGCCGACCTGCTCGTATGCTCAGGGGTGGTTTGAGAAACATGGGGAGTATGGGTATCTGGTAAAGTAAAATCGGAAAATCGCCTTATAAAAATGCAGGAGTATTATCCTTCTTTTCACGCTCGGATAATATCCCTGCATTTTTAAAGCTCATTTTCTCTGACTTTACAATATTTCTTTACAGTTCCGCCCAAAAGGCAGGATTGATCCGGCTTACTCTTCCTCGTTTTCTTTATCACCCAGATCTTTTAAAAAACGGCTTTTCTTTAATTCACGACTCACCTTAACTTCGTCTAAATTTTTGCCAGTAATCTCTCCGAGCATCAGCCTCAGACACACAGCTGCATCTTTGTCAAATTCATTCTCCGGATGTTCCGCATGCTCTAGGATCGCTTTGGACAGCGCCGCTGTTTTCTCTATCTTCAAACCATATCGGCTGTTGGTACGGACCGCCCAGGACAGATACCGTCTTAATTCATAAGGTTTATTTAAAACAGCCCACAGTTCGATAATTCGTTTTGCTATTTTCGTCATATAATCTTGCGGTATAATATCCGCTTCATTATACCCAGCCCACGCAGCACACCAACAGGCCGCAGCGAGTTCAGGCCAATCCTCACAATTGAGCGTTCTGTAGATCTCTCCAAAAATCCGGACAAATGATCCCTCCATTCTTTCCCTTGCTTTTTTCCCAAGATTCCCGAGATGTTCAAATGTCCATTGCATCATAAGCCCTGCGCCTGCCATATGCATTTCTCGGCTTCCTTCACATATTATGTCGGCAATTTTCTCTGGCCCTGGTTTCCCATTTTCCCGATAATACATATCAAGCCATACATTAAACAGTCCTGAAATACAATCACATTCCTTATTTCTAAACAATTCGTCCTCTATAACCCGTCTCAGATTTTTTCCATATTTTTCGCTGTGATATATCGTCTCAAATACATTGACTCTCCTGCTGTCCAGAAGGTATTCAACATTCAAATTGCTAATAGAATAGCTGAGCTTGGCTATTGTCAAAAGTGCCGGGTCAAGTATTTCAGGAGCCAGAGGGACTTCACATGCAATACAATTTGCCAGGTGAAAGGCTTCGACTGCATCCGTAACTCTTCCCCTGTCCCAAGGCGTGTCTGCCAGCTTCTTTTTACAGATCTCCAGCAGATATTCCATCGCCGGTTTGGCTCCGCTCTTTAAGAGAACCGCAGTCAGGGGAATCACTTCCCACCACTGAACTTTTCTAAAGTTATTTTTTAATATCGTCAGGTATGCCTCCTCAGGTCTTTTCTGGTCATCCTTTGGCAGCCAGTTTTCCGCGATCGCTTTTGCTGTCAGATATTCCTGAAAGCTCAGGTGTGAAAATTCATAGGACGGCTCAAGATTCCCCCTCTCGTCTTCCTCCAACCCCTGCTGGATCAGTATACTGCTTCTCTCTTCAACCTGTTTAATAAACGCCGCGGGCGCGATCTCCGTGTATCCGAGCAGATCGGTCCGCGCCCTGCGGGCCTCATCTATACATTGGATCAATTCTGCTTTTCCTATAGTCTGTTTCCCTGCTTTTGTCATACAGTATGCCACAAAAGCAAGCTGCGGCTCTGTCTCATCCATATCCATTTTGTTATGCGCTCCCGCATTCCACGACACCAGCAGCAGTTTTATCATCTCCTGGTACAGCTGACATTTTTTAGTAGGAAGATATCCGAGCCATCGCCTGACAAAGAGCAGCGTAGTCAGCAAAAGGGGATTCCTCGCAAGAGCAGTAATTCTGGAATCCTGTAAAATAATATCACACACATTGTCTGAATCTTCTTTTGCCTGGCGCGGATTGTCAATCAGCGCCTGATGCCAGTTTTCGCTAAGCTGGTGAATCTGTATCTCATTCAGATCAGCGATGGTATATTGCCGGCAGTAACTTCCCAGCTTTCTGGCAACCGCACGAAATCCGGTTTCCCTGGAGGTCACAAGCAGATGTACTGACGGATATGTGTTCACAAAAGTGTACAGCTGATCCACAAATTGGATGCGTTTTTGCTCATTTGCTATTTCGTCCAGACCGTCAATCAAAAGGAGCATCTGCCCCTTTTCTATCTGTTCCTTGATCAGGCTCTCAAAAGCCGTTCTGTACTGTGACAGCTCCGCTCGATTTATAATGGAAAAAATACTGTCAATAATACCGCCCGGCAGATTTTCTCCGAGATCACGGCAGCGGATATAAACAGGGAACCATTTTTCATCCGGCAGATTATCATCCACCTCATGCATTCTTTTTGGATATGCATATGCAAGTGCAATCCGGCGTATCAAAGTAGACTTTCCTCCGCCCGGTTTTGCCAGGATAGCCGCCCGGTTCCCGGCATTCAAAACCATTCCGATTGTATACATATTGTCTGAGGGGCAGTCCTGGTCTTCTTCCTCCATAATCCGCTCAAACTCCAGCGGTACAAAAATCCTTTCCAGTTCCGCTTTCACCGCTCCCGCCGTTTTATCCGTGGGGATCCCGTCAAACTGGATGACCCCAAGCTCTCTCGCAAGATACTCAAAATAAGCATCCCGAACCGTTTCCTTGTCCGCTTTCAGCTTTTTCTCCCGTTTTTCCTCTTTCTTCGCAGCCCCAGGCATTGTCCTGCCAGCGCTATCTGATGCTGTGCCTGTAGACGCAGTCTGTCCTTTCTTCTCTCCGGCATGCCGCATAATATAAGAGCCGTTATTTCCCACAGAGACGAATTCCGCCTGATCTTCGTCCCGCTTCCAGCTCCGTGCGTCCAGCTTTACTTCATCTGTCTCCTCATCCCACTCGTGCCAGTAAAAGCCGAATTCGGAATAATGATCAGACTGATCAGGCGCTCCCTTCATGCAGACTACATTCGGGATTTCCGGTGTAGTTTTGTGCCCGGATTTCAGACGAATCATCTGCTTATCCCGGTCCGTCTCTGTTCTGTGCTGATCCCCGCACAAATACGCGCTGACATTTTTCCTATAAAACAACGCCTCCAGCTCTTTCTGCTGGTTCTTCTTTTCCAAATCGAAAAAGCTGTTATGACCAATCGCAAGAGATGGGATCTCATTTTCAAAATAAGGCTTCCATGTCCCATCCGCGGTAGCAGTATCTGCATCCGCCAGCTGATTGTCTTTTGCCGTTCCATCTGCTGCCAATGCCGTGTTTAAATGCAGGATATTCAGCTTTCCCCTCCAATTCCTGACATGTGCTTCCGCTGGCAGTGTCTTTGAATCCGCCGGATATATTCCTATTTTCCGGACAAATTCACAGTAAGGCACAAAAGATTCAAGCCTCCATTCCATGTAATCTTTGTCCCCGCCTTTTATCGCTGAAACAGCAGCTTTCTGACGCATTTTCCATTCTTTTCCCGGACCGAAAAACGCATTCATGGCGTCTGAATTTGCCACGTCGTGGTTTCCCGGGACAACAAAAACGTCCTGCGCCGGGTTGACCGCCATCGCCCGAAACAGCTCCTGAAGGAATTCTGCCGCTTTCTGATAACCTCTGTCACTGAAATTATGAAAATCTCCGGTGATTACCAGTAGTTTTTCCCCATCCGGCAGATCATGCGTTCTTTCCCCCGCCTCTTCCAAAAGCGCGGCGCGCATATTGTTCCACTCTGCTCCTTCTATAATATGGAGATCTGATATATGAAGAATTGAAACCATATACTCTCACTTCCTTACAATCATAAACTTAATTTGATTATAATTGGTGTTTTATGGAATGTCTACATTCTTCGACATCCGACGACATTTTATCCCTGTCAGAATACCTTTCAGGCATTTCCCGTAATTTAGGATAAGCATTAGACAGATTTTATTTATATGATCTATAATTCAAGGTAGAATTACAAAGTTAAACTCATAAGGAGGCTTTTATAATGAAAAATTATTATGACACTGATCCGGAATTTATGGAGCGCTTTGAACATTTTGCTTTCGACGAGATCGTCAATGAAGAAGGACAGCAGCTTGACGATATAACCCGACATATGGCGATCGTTGCCACTCTTCTCGGATGCCAGGGAATTGATGAATTCCGCATAGAACTGCCCCGCGCGCTGGATGCAGGTCTGACTCCGGTCATGATAAAAGAGATCGTGTATCAGGCAGTTGACTATCTCGGGATCGGGCGCGTGCTTCCGTTCCTCGATGCCACAAATGAGATCCTCTTATCCCGCGGGGTAGAACTTCCGCTGGAAGGCCAGGCAACAACCACCATGGAGGACCGCCTCGAAAAAGGAATCCAGGCGCAGGCTGACATCTTCGGAGAGCAGATGAAAGAGGCGTGGAAAGCCGGGCATATCAACCGCTGGCTTGCCGCCAACTGTTTCGGAGACTATTATACCCGCACGGGTCTGGACTTAAGACAGCGCGAAATGATCACTTTCTGTTTCCTCGCCGCTCAGGGCGGATGCGAGCCGCAGCTCACCAGCCATGCCAAAGGAAATATGAATTTGGGAAATGACAAAGATTTCCTCATCAAGGTTGTATCCCAGTGTCTGCCTTACATCGGATATCCAAGAAGCCTGAATGCGATTAACTGTATCAATAAAGCAGCCGAGCAATAAAAGCACCCATCAATAAAACAGGCACTCTCATTGACAGCTGACAGAGATTCTTCCATATCATGAAAGACAAAAACTCCGGTCAGAAGGAGCCGGCTGGCAGTCCAGCTTCCTCTGAGCGGAGTTTCTCATTCCTCACACTTCTCCGTAGTTCTTTATGAAATTCCTCAAAACTCGTATTTCCTCAATTCGCAGTTCCTGATCCCGAACTTTGCAAATTCTTCATTCGTCATATCCGTAAAATAAGACTGTACTGCCCTTGCCACTCCATTGTGCGCTACGAGAAGATATACTTTCTTATCTGCTTCTTCCCTGATCTCATCCAGCAGGCCATAGATCCTGTGACAGAATCGGACCATGGACTCTCCGCCTCCGTAGCTGTCGGCAAAGCAGGTCTTCGCATGTCCGAATTCTTCCCCGTCCCGTGGCGTGCCTTCATATTTCCCGAAATTCTGTTCCTTCAGACGCTGTTCTACACGCACAGGCACTCCGGAGATCTCCGAGATATGCCTCGCTGTCTCTGCCGCGCGCACCAGCGGCGAGCAGATGATCTCGTCAATGTGTATCCCTTCTTCCACGATTTTTTCCGCAAGTTCTTCTGCCTGCCGGTGACCCTTTTCCGTCAGCTCAATGTCCGTTGCCCCGCAGATCTTATTTTCCACGTTCCATACCGTCTGCCCATGGCGGGCAAAATAAAAGTATCCCATGTCCCTTCCTCCATATTGCAAAATATAGTCCATGTCCTTTTAACAGCGAAGCGCACAGCCGTATGAACCGTGCGCTTTCTCATTTGAACAGCATCTGGCGACACTGCATCAATATCTGTTGTCAAAAATCCTCGTTGATTTCTTCTCGCTCCTTGGCAGATCCCCGATGCCCACCGGCTTCACGTGCACCAGAATGCCGATCTTATCTTTGAATGCTTTTTGGATGGCTTTCTCTGCCTGTTTCTTGTCCACGCCTTTATTGATCTCTACAAAAAGCGTGCACTCGTCTTTTCCGAAAAGGTGATCCAGCATGAATTGATATTCGCTGGAAGCCTCGGGCACATCCCGCAGCATCTCCTCGATCTGGCTCGGGAAAATGTTCACGCCTTTCACCTTCACCATATCATCCGTTCTTCCGACCAGTGTATCAATCCTCGGGAACTTGGATCCGCATTTGCACTCCCCAGGGATAAATCGGGTCAGATCATGTGTACGGTAACGAATCAGCGGCGCGCCTTGTTTTCTCAGGGTAGTGATGACAAGCTCTCCCACCTCTCCGTCAGGTACATTCTCACCGGTCTTGGGATCCACGATCTCAAAGTACAGATAATCATCCCAGTAGTGCATGCCGCACTCATAGTCACAGCTCATGGCGATTCCCGGTCCGTATACCTCCGTCAATCCGTAGATATCATACAGCTGCACGCCAAGCTCCGCCGCAATGCGGGCGCGCATCTTGCTGCCCCATCTCTCCGATCCGATAACGCCTTTTCTGAGATAAATTTTATCAGTCAGCTCCCTCTTCCCGATCTCCTCCGCCAAAAGGAGAGCATAGGATGAGGTCGCGCAGAGCACTGTGGCCTTCATGTCCTGCATCATGCGGAGCTGCTTCTCTGTATTGCCCGGGCCCATTGGGATCGTCATGGCTCCAAGGTACTCTGCTCCCGCCTGGAAACCGATCCCCGCAGTCCACAGCCCGTACCCCGGCGTGATCTGAATGCGGTCCAGCGCCGTGATCCCTGCCATCTCATAGCAGCGGGCGAACATTTTTGCCCAGTCCTCCACATCCTTCTTTGTATAAGGGATAATTACCGGAACGCCTGTCGTTCCCGAGGAAGAGTGAATGCGCACCACTTCTTCATCAGGAACCGCCTGCAGTCCGAGCGGATAGGCTTCTCGCAGATCCCCCTTCCATGTAAAGGGCAGTTTCTCAAAATCCTCCTGTGTTTTTATCGCTTCCACATCGATCTCTTTGAGTTTTTCCTTATAAAAGCAGTCCTTTGATGTGAGCTGACGCAGGTTCTCCTTGATCATCTCAAACTGCAGTTCTGTCATCTTCATACCTGTTCTCCTCCGAGCTTCATCGCCTTCTCATTGAGCGCGATATATTTTTCCTTTACATTTTTTCTCACAGCTTCCAGCATCTCATCCATAGAGATCCCCAGCGCTCCGCTCTTTGCGGCCGCTCCCAGGAGGGCTGTATTCAGCACCTTGGGAGATCCTGCCATTCTGCAGATCTCATCGCCGTCCACAACGATCACCCGGCCGGCCTTTTTCTCCAGATAGTCCAGCATTTCATCACCATTGTAGCTGCTGCCGCCGAGACTCGCTGTCACCGGCTTGACGATCCGGCTGTTGGTGATCACAAGCCCGCCTTCCTTCAGATAGGGAAGACAGCGCACAGCCTCTCCGGGTTCAAATGCCAGGATCACATCCGCGCCCCCTGCCGGGATCAGCGGGGAATGCACCTCTTCTCCGGCGCGGACATGACTCACCACGGAGCCGCCTCTCTGCGCCATTCCGATCGTCTCTGTTGTCCGGACGAAATCTCCTTGTTCCATCGCTGCATATGCAATGAGCCGAGACGCCAGCACAACGCCCTGTCCTCCTACTCCGCAGAGCAAACAATTCCTGTTCATCACATCTCACCTCCCTCTGCTTCTGCTCTTCCGATCGCGTCAAACGGACATACCGAAGAACAGACGCCGCATCCATAACACAGGGAAGAATCGATTCTCACAAGATCTCCATCCGTAACGATCGCAGGACACCCGAGCTCACGGATGCACACCTTGCATTTCCTGCACTGTTCCTGACGCACTTCATACCGGGTCTGCGGCTTCGACACCGCAATACATGGAGATTTGAAAATAACCGTGCGCACGCCGCTACCTTCTGCCGCCTGTTTCACCGCTTCCACCGCGCTTTCAAGCTGCAGGGGATCGGTCTCATAGATTCTTTCCACGCCAATCCCTTCCAGTATCTTTCGAATACTGATCCTCGCGGCAACATCGCCCATGATTGTCTTTCCCGTCCCGGGATGGGGCTGATGTCCGGTCATTGCTGTGGTAGAGTTGTCCAGCACCACAAGCACGATATCATTTCCATTATATACTGCATTTACCACGCCGGTGATCCCTGACGCAAAAAATGTAGAATCTCCGATAAACGCAAAATTCACTGTGTCCGGCTCCACCACATGCAGCCCCTGGGCAATGGTCACTCCCGCGCCCATGCACAGACATGTGTCTACCATATCAAGAGGCTGTGCGTTGCCAAGGGTATAGCATCCGATGTCTCCGCTGAACACAGCCTTCTTCCCCTTCATCGCCTTCTTCACCGCATAGAAGGACGCACGGTGCGGGCATCCGGCACAGAGGACCGGCGGACGGACCGGAAGCTCCGGTGCCTCTGATCCCTGTGCGCCTGATTTCTCGTTTTCTATCTGTCCTTTTCCCGCCTGTCCATTTTCCTCAGCACAGTCATCTCCACAGAGGAATTTCTCCAGGTCTGCCCGGATACTCTCCGTACTGTTTTCACCCGCATTCCTTGTATGTCCGGTCAGCTTGCCGAAGATTTTCACCGGAAGGTGATGCCTGCCTGCCACTCTCAGCAGTTCCCGCTCCACCATGGGATCCAGTTCTTCCAGAACAAGAACCTCATCGAGCCCTCTGAGATACTCCTCTGCCAGCTTCTCCGGGAAGGGATACGGCGTTGAAATCTTAAGGAGCGGCACTCCGGACGGGAGCACCTCACGCGTGTAAGCATAGCTGATACCCGACGCGGCGACTCCCCTGCGGACCGCCCGATCCATACTTTTTTCTCCGTCTGTTCTGTCGGTATTGAGCACAAAGTTGCGCGGATAATCTGAAAGAGTATCTGCAAGCTCCGCGTTCCTTTTCTCGATCTTGATATGGTTCAGATACGATGTCCGCGGAAATATAACCCAGCGCATTGTATCCTTGATAAAGCCTTCCGGCTCCGGCAGTTCCACATACGGCAGGAGTGTAATGCTGGCACAGGCATGGCAGACTCTTGTGGTTGGACGAAACAACACCGGTGTTGCATACTTTTCCGAGAATTCGAACGCCTCGCCAATCATCTCGTAGGCCTCCTCCGGGGAGGACGGATCGAATACGGGCAGCTTGGAAAACTGCGCGAAAGTCCGGGTGTCCTGCTCAGTCTGAGAGGAAATCGGTCCCGGATCATCCGCAGATACGATGACCATGCCTCCCTTGATCCCCATATATGCAAGGCTCATAAGCGGGTCAGACGCCACGTTCAGCCCGACCTGCTTCATCGTGACCAGTGTGCGGGCGCCTGCATAGGCTGCCCCCGCGCCCACTTCCATGGCCGCTTTCTCGTTGACAGACCACTCCACATGAATTCCGCCGTCGTTATGTTTTGCAATTGTTTCCAGTATCTCTGTAGACGGGGTTCCCGGATAGCCCGCAGCCATGCGCACTCCCGCGCGGATGGCACCCAGGGCGATCGCTTCGTTCCCCATCGCCAGTATCTTCGTATCAGTCATAGTCTACTCCTTTATCAGGCTAAGCCGCGCCTAAGCTGCCGCCTTCTGTTTTGTCGCTTTTACATTTTACCACATTAAAGCAAGGAAAGGAACCAGAAGTTTTCAGAACTGCGCTTTCATTCCTCTGCCAGCCCCTTCACTTCCTGTAAATCCAGTCCGAGAAGCTCCGCGGTTTCCTCGGCGCTCTTTCCCGCCTTTATCTGATTTTCCACAATACGTTTTAATGCGATCCGTTCGCCCTGCTTTCTTCCGATTTCAATTCCGCGTTTTTCTCCACGCTTCTCTCCGATCTCAAGACCGCGTTTTTCTCCGATCTCAAGGCCGCGTTTTTCTCCGATCTCAAGACCGCGTTTTTCTCCGATCTCAAGACCGCGTTTTTCTGCGCTTTTCATCATCATATTATGATCTCGGACCGCTTTCTGTCTCAGCTCATATTCCAGCCTTTTCTGCTCATCGAGGCTTAATTTTTTTAACTCATTGTAAGCCTCTTCGATATATTCATCTTTCTTCGCCATCTCCTCGAACTCCTTCCGGCTCTTCCCTCTGAGGAATCTCATCCAACGGATAAGCCCGTCTTCGCTCTGATCTTCCGGCGGCAGCTTCTTAAGCTCCAGGATATGCAGTTCCATCAGATCCGTATACTGCTCACCTGACTCTGCGTCACAGAAGACGATCTTCCGGCAGCATTTCTTATCCTTGGGAAAATGGACAAAATCAAGAATACTGACATGGATGCACTTTCGCAGTTTATCATAGTCTTCGCCTTCTTTAATCTGTCCGGTATATATTTTCCCCAAGTAAAAAAGCACACGGTTCGTCCAGCAGTCGAAATAGGATACCTGCATCTCCATGTTCATTTTCGCCCCGCCTTCAAGTTCCACCAGCACATCAAGGATTCCAAGCTTGTCTTCTTCGCTTTCTTTCCGAAGAGCTGTCGGAACCAGGGTTGTCCGGCGGATCGTTTCAGGAGCTTTTCCCAGGATTGCCGCTATAAATCCTTTTCTCACTTTCGGATTCTGCATCAGCTCTTTAAAGCAGAAATCCACAGTGGGAAGCATGATAAAGTTGTCGCTGTTTCTTCCGCCTTTTTGTTTACTCATATGTTCTTCCTCCTTATTTTAACACGCGATCTGCCGCGAAGGAACACCGCCTTTTCAGATTTCTCGAATCTAAGAACTGGTTTCCTTACTGTTTCCATCACATTTTTACAATCATGCTGAAGTTTTGGACGATCCGGTCCATTGAATCCCGATAATACTCGAACTGCTGCAAATGAGATGCTTGAATGTGTTCACAATACCATGACTGATTACCCTCTGCAATAACGTTTTCGCAGAAACTCCGGTTATCAACAAACTTACATGAGTTGTATAAAGTTATCCCCGCAGTGTTGAAATTATCCCCGCAGAACGCCCAGTCCGGAAGGAAGTATATGATTTATTTTCCTTTCTTATTGGATATAGGGTCTTCTCAAAAACGGTCAACCGGATATAATTGTAATTAAATAATTAATTAACAAAAGCACCCGGGCTCGCCAGATAGTCCGGCACAATCCCAGTCCCCGCCAGAATGAATACGTACTTGGAAAGGAGCATAAATGGACATCATCACAACTGATCACCTCACGAAATATTACGGAAAATCCCGCGGCATCATCGATCTCAGCCTGACTGTCAGAAAGGGAGAGTTTTTCGGCTTCATCGGTCCCAACGGAGCAGGCAAGAGCACGACCATCCGCATTCTTCTCGGGCTCATCCACGCCAGCTCGGGAAAAGCTTCCATCTTCGGAACGAACACATCATCAGACAGACGTCAAATCCTTGAAAATATAGGATATATTCCATCGGAAGCTATGTTTTATCACAACACTACTGTCGCAGAGCTCCTGCGTCTTTCGGCAAATCTGAGACGGAAAGACTGTTCAGCTGAAGCCCTGAGACTCTGCGAGAGGCTTCAGCTCGATCCGAACCAAAAGACAGACAGCCTGTCTCTCGGCAACCGAAAAAAAGTATCCATTGTATGCGCACTCCAGCATTGTCCGGATCTCTATATTTTCGACGAACCGACAAGCGGGCTGGACCCTCTCATACAGAAAGAATTTTTCGATCTCCTGCGGGAGAGGAATGCACAGGGTGCGACGATCTTCCTGTCTTCCCACATCCTATCGGAAGTTCAGAAGTACTGCTGCCGCGCCGCGGTCATCCGGGAAGGGCAGATCGCCGCCTGCGGAGATATCGCGCAGCTCTCGCAGACGAACGCAAAGAGGATCACGCTGACCGGCGCGGATGAACAACAGATCCGCCGTCTTCTGGAAGAAATCCGCCGCACAGATACGAATACGCAGCCTCCTGCATCCACGCTGACCAATCCCAATTCAGAGCCGGATGCAGAACCCTATGGAAAACGGACAGATATCCGCGACTTCCGAACCGCGGACAATACGGTAACCTTCCTCTTTCAGGGGAATATCAAAGAACTGATGGACAGGCTCGCACATATTTCTTATACCGATATCACGGTCACAGAGCCAGACCTGAACGAGATCTTTATGCATTTTTATGAATAGGAGGAATACAGCTATGACACTGATGCTGTTTGAAATGAAACGGAGCCGGGTCTCGCTTGCCATATGGACTGCCGCCATCGCTCTCCTTCTTGTGATCTGCCTCGTCATATTTCCGGATATGAAGAGCCAGGTC
>DXCD01000122.1 GCA_019116185.1 Candidatus Mediterraneibacter stercorigallinarum | reverse complement strand
CTCCCTTCCCCAGAAAAAGACCCACCGGACCTGGGATCTGTCCTGTGGATCTTTTGGGTTTAAGAAGATGTTTTTATTTTTTCGAATCACCCGCAGTGGCATTGAAACGTCGCGCATTCTGTTCCGTCCGCCTGCCTTGCGTTTCCGCCTTCTACGCTGATCTTGCCTGCATGACAGGCGCAGTTCTCATTGTACATACAGTTCTGTGCTTTACAGTCTACCTGGGAACGGTCAGAAGCTTCTGACATAGAATTTACGGAATTTGTATAACTTCCCTCTGTGCGCTCCTGAAAACTGTCACAGCATGTCTCCTGCGGATTTTTCGCATTGTTCCCGCCGACCTGGATCTTTTCCAGCCTGCACAGGAACTGATCATTGTGTACACATGTCTGTACGGTGCATTTTAGCTCTGGCATAATAATACCTCCTCTTATTACGACTTGGAATTTAACGCGTTCAAGAAGCAGCGCTTCCTCAGCCCGCCTGATCCGCTCTTATTATGCCCTGTACCCGCAGAGAATATTCCTTTCTTTCATTGTACACAGGAAATTATTTCATTTTATTTTTTAATCGTAAGCTTTACGATAAACTCAACTTTTCCGTCATGGCACCGTACAGCAATGCTTCCCTTATTGCTCTCGGCGATCGCCCTGGCTATGGCAAGTCCCAGACCGTAATGTCCGTCTTCTCCTGTTCTTGCGGTGTCTGTCCTGTAAAATCTTTCAAACAGATGTTTCTGCTGCTCCGGAGTGATCTCTTCCCCGCTGTTCACAACTGACAGAACAGCATGGTTTTTTTCCTTTTTCAACAGGATCTGCACCTCTCCGCCGCTGCTGCTGTGCCGGACCGCATTGTCAAGCAGGATGGATACCAGCTGCTTGAGCTGTATGCTGTTTCCTTCTGCCTGGATTCCTTCAGCAATGCTGCTGTTCAGCAGGAGTCCGTTTTCATAGGCAACCGTCTCAAAGGGCAGTGTCTCTCCGCAGACCAGGCGGCTCAGGTCGAGCAGTTCCATCTGCGGCGTGACATTCTCCGCTTTTGACAGCTCCAGAAGCTGTATGATCAATGCTGACATCCTCTCATTCTCGTACTGGATATTAGATAACCACTGATTATCGCCGATTTCCCTGGAAAGAAGTTCCAGGTTGGCATTCATGACCGCCACCGGGGTTTTCAGTTCATGCCCGGCATCGGAAACAAACTGCTTCTGCCTCTGGTTCATGATCAGGTACTCCATGATCCGGTATTCCTTTTCGCTCAGGCGCACACTGTTCTCACCGCAGGAGAGCATCAGCGAATCTCTGTGCAGCGCGATATCCCCGTATGCGAGCATGCCCCCGGGCACGCTGATATTCCGTCGGCACAATGCCCGGATCCTTGCCAGCAGTTCTCTGGTCATAAATGGCTTCGTAAGATAATCGTCTGCCCCGCAGTCCAGCCCTGTGACCTTGTCATCCAGCTCACTCTTTGCCGTAAGCATGAGGATCGGAGTCCGGATCCCTTTTTCACGCACCTCTTTTACGATCTCGAATCCGTTTTTCCTTGGCAGCATTACATCCAGAATAACCAGGTCATAGATGCCGCTCTCAATCGCATACATCCCGTCCAGTCCGTCAGCGCAGTGATCCACGTCATATTTCTCAAGGCGCAGGATCTCACAGAGCGCCTGCGCCATTCGTTTTTCATCTTCTACAAGTAAGAGTCTCATCCCTTCACCTCCGTCTGTCCGGGTCATATTTATATCCCATACGGCTATCAGGACGCCTGGATCTCTCCTGAGACGTTTCCCGCTGTAATCGTATAGGTCTCGCCGGAAACAATATCCGGGCTGCTTATGATGATCACATTAAATGATAATTCCGGAGTCCAGCTGACAATGGTATTGCCGTTGACCAGCATGATCACAACGCAGACCACCGCAGGGAGAAGCGCCAGCGTGACTACAAAGCTCTTCGTATAGCGCGTGCGGATCATATAAACAAAAGCCATAACAAGACCAAGAACCAGCGAAACACCCAGGCACAGCAGGAAATCCGTCACGCTGATAACTGTGGTCAGATCAGAATCAAACAGTCCTTGAAATAACTGCTCAGGCATGATGTACTACCTCCTTCGCAAGCCGGGGAAAGATCATCGTCTTATATGCTGTCCCGTATTTTGAGAATGAGGTCCGGTAGATATGTTCCTCGGAAAGCACGTGCGTCATCCAGAGCGGGATTCCGCCGGAGCATTTGATCTCCATCAGTACCTTCCCTTCCGGAAGCAGCGGCGTGCCATACACTTCGGATTCCAGGGAAATGTCTTCCTGGCGGCAGAGCACTGTATCGTCAAAGGTTACACGGAAGTCTGACCCATCATTCGAGTAATACGCCTCTCTTTCATAAGAAAGGAACACAGTCGGATAAAGATGCTGATAATACTTCAGAAAGTAGTCTACCTCGCCGGCGATCTGGCTGTCTCCGCGGCAGCGGTTCCTGCCTGACACCCATTCCATCGCTTCTTTCTCCGGAAGGGAGACCCGTCTCTTATATACAACTTTACGGTATTTCTTCTTCAGCTCTACAAAAACCGTGCTGTCCTCTTCTGCCTGTCTGTAACTGCGGATGCGCAGTTTTTCTTTGTAGACCGGCTTTTCGATCGAATGCCGGACAAGCCGGTAATTATCCGTATCAAAATAAATATTCCGGATCGTGGTGCGCCCGTATCCGTCAAGCGTCATGTACGGCTCCATTGCCTGAAGCACTCTTTCTTTCTGTTCTGCATTCAGCAGATATTTCAGTTCAAATCGTTTGAAAACAGTCTGAACGGCCATATAAATTTCCTCCTGTACTTCTGATTGCACCATTGTACAGGAGGAAGATTGAAATATTATTGAAGTTTATGGAACAGAAGTTAATGGAACAAACAGACCTGTATCACTCCGAAGAATTCTCTCACCAGATAATTCAGCTGGAAGACCGGATTTGAATCCGCAGGTATCAGATAGATGTTCCGGTACCCTTCCTGCCGGGCTATAAGCGAGGAGCGGTATATATGGAAATCATTCGTGACGATCCCTACTTTATCACGCTCTGCATCCGCATATTTCCGGCTGAACCTGAGATTCTCCCGCGTGGAGGCCGACTTATCTTCTAGAAAGATCTGCCCGCGGGGCACCCCTTTCTCCAGCAGATACCCTGCCATTGCCTCTGCCTCAGTGACCGCTTCACCCGGTCCCTGCCCGCCGGAGACGATCACCTTCACACCGGGAAACCTGCCCGCATAAGCCAGCGCCCGGTCCAGGCGGCGCCTGAGTGAATTTGTGATATATCTTCCCCGGACCTGCGCGCCCAGGACGATGATCCAGTCCAGCTCTTCATCGCATCTCTCATACATGCCCCGGATGATCTTATACTCTGCAGACAGAAAGACAATCCAGCATGCCCCACAGATCCATCCGAGCATAGTATACGCGTATACAGGGAGCGGCGCACATCCGAGCAACAGATGTGCGCCGCCGCTTATCAGCCAGAAGACTGCAAAAGTTGATCTCAGCCTGCGCGAATAAAGTGCAAGTACCAGGTAATACAAAATACACAGACAGCCCATGATCAGAAAATAGTATTTCATTTATGCATTTCTTCCGCAGCACTTCTTATATTTCTTTCCGCTTCCGCACGGGCACGGATCATTTCTTCCGATCTTCTTCGGCTTGCGGATTGTGCCGGAAGCCTTCTGTTCGCGGTAGAGTCTCTTCCTTGTCTCCTCATCGAAGATCTTTTCCCACTGGGGCAGCTCATACAGCCAGTCAGCTTTTGCATCAACCATGTTCTTATACAGTTTTTCTTTATCAAATGCAAGGCTTACTTCTGTATCCTCTGTCATCGTCTCGATTGGGTTCGCTGCTTTCAGGCTGTCATTGATACCGTCCAGGAAACCTACCATTGTCATGACGTCCTGTCCGTATTTCTCGGCCAGTTCCTTTACAGTGCCTTTTACTTCTGTATCCGGATCATCCAGAAGCTGTTCGTAAATTTCCCTTTCGATTGTAAAATATTTTCCCCAGAATTTTTCCAGCTGGTCCTTTGACAGGCTTCTGTCATATGCCATGTTTCTCCACTGATCTAATAAACTTTTTTCGCTCATTGTATATTGCTCCTTTATCTTAAAATCCGTCGCAGATTATTATATACCAATTTCCGTTTGCCGTAAACCACATTTTTCGGTATACTGTACATGACAATACAGCTGAGTACAGGTAATATTTCAGCTGTATTTTATAAGCCAAGAATCGGCAGTCTACATTTAATAAAACAGAGAAAGGATCTTGTCATTATGAAAAAAACAAAACGTATCCTCGCACTGATCGGCGCGGCATTACTTGCCTGCATGTATATCTGCACCCTTGTTTTTGCCCTTATGGACTCTCCTGCCGCAGCCGGGCTTTTCAGGGCTTCCGTGGCAGCGACCATACTCATCCCCGTCCTTCTGTACGCCTATATCCTGGTAGCCCGCCTCCTGAAAGGCAGTGGTTCTGACAGCTTTCCCGATCATGACCAGAACAAAGATTCACACATATAACATCTCTGCAAGCTTCAGGGCGTCCGCTCCCCGTGAGCGGTCTGTCCTTCCTGTATCTTCCTGTTTTCTTATCGCTTGTCTCTTTTTCAGGTATTCTTCCATGGTTATCATGTTTGCTGTTGTTTTCCTGCTGTTCTGACGCATAGAAATACCTCCTTCCTTTTCAGACCGGCATAAAGGAATCCATTATTATTACCTTGTACGCCGAAATTATCCCAGCTTTATATTATATGAACCAATAAAAGAAAATATGTCTCTTTCTTTTATCTAAAAGCATACTTCCTAAATGTGTACATACATTGACGGATTCCTGAAAATTTCCTTAGGAAAATTAAAAAAGAAAAACTGCCGCAGGACAGGCCCGCATCTCTGATGCTGACAGTCCCTGGCAGTTTCTTCAGTTTTTTGCTTCTTATTCTGATGTGTGTTATTTGTTCTGTCCTGTATCTTATTTGTTCCGGTAGATGATATCCTCTCTTCCCGGCCCGTTGCTGATCATGGTAACCGGGTATCCGATTTCTTTTTCAATGAACTCGATATAATTGCGGCAGTTCTCAGGCAGGTCTTCATATTTCCTGATGCCGCGGATATCGCACTTCCATCCCGGAAGAGTCTTGATCACCGGTTTTGCCTTCTCAAGGAGATGTGTCACCGGGAAATCTGTGGTCACTTTACCGTCGATCTCGTATCCCACGCATACCGGGATCTCATCCAGGTAGCCCAGCACGTCAAGGACAGTAAACGCCACGTCTGTTGTCCCCTGCATCCTGCATCCGTATTTGGAAGCCACGCAGTCGAACCAGCCCACGCGTCTCGGACGTCCGGTTGTCGCGCCGTACTCTCCGCCGTCTCCGCCGCGTCTTCTCAACTCATCCGCCTCATCGCCGAATATCTCGCTGACAAACGCGCCTGCTCCCACAGCGCTGGAGTATGCCTTGCACACTGTGATGATCTGTTTGATCTCATACGGCGGGATGCCCGCGCCGATCGCTCCGTATCCTGCAAGCGTGGAAGACGAAGTAACCATAGGATAGATTCCGTGGTCCGGATCTTTCAGTGAGCCAAGCTGTCCCTCCAGAAGGATGTTTTTGCCTTCTTTGAGCGCATTGTAAAGATAGAGGGATACATCGCACACATAAGGCTCTACCATCTCTTTATAGCTGATCAGCTCTTTATATAATTCTTCAGGATCAATCAATGGTTTGTGATACAGGTGCTCAAGGAGCACATTCTTCTGCTCTGCCACGCGCACGACTTTCTCCCTGAGCAGCTCATCGTCAAAAAGCTCGCTCACCTGAAAGCCGATCTTTGCATATTTGTCTGAGTAGAAGGGTGCGATGCCCGACTTTGTGGAGCCAAAGGACTTCCCGCCCAGGCGCTCCTCCTCATAAGCGTCAAAATTCTTGTGATAAGACATCACCATCTGCGCCCTGTCGGATACAAGGATCTTCGGCATAGGAACGCCGCGGTCCACAATGGACTGAATCTCCCCGAACAGTTTCGGGACATCCAGCGCGACGCCGTTCCCGATAATGCTTGTTGTATGTTCATAGAACACGCCGGACGGCAGTGTGTGCAGCGCAAATTTGCCATAATCATTCACAATCGTATGACCTGCGTTCGCTCCGCCCTGAAAACGGACGATGATATCTGATTCTTTTCCGAGCATATCCGTGATCTTGCCCTTGCCTTCATCGCCCCAGTTTGCACCAACTACTGCTTTTACCATTTCTATTCCTCCTGCGTATCGTGCTTGTAAATATTTATCAGCGGTGCTTATCATTGACCGCCGTTAGAATTATACTATACTTTTTTCTTTCTGTAAAATATTATTTCCTCTTTTTTGTGTTGGTATTGTAATTAAGCGGGAAAAGTATTAGAATAAAAACCATATTCGGGATGTTCTCTTTGTTATATGCAGAGCACATCTTCTTATTACAGAAACCACCTCACAGGTGCATCGTCATGCCGCGGCAGACACGGCAGACACAGGGAAAGGAGACATTACATTGAAAAAGGTGATCAAATGGTTTAGTATCTTCGCTGTCATCGGAACAGCGATCGGGCTTGCCGTTGCATATTTCTGCAAGAACAATTCCGACAACCCGGAAGAGAACGGATCTGACCACACAGAAGAAGAGGATTTTGACCTTGACGCAGACCTGCAGCCCGCATCCGAACGGGAATACGTATCACTCAAAAAGGATACGGAAAATGTAAAAGAGCAGGCAGGCACAGAAGAAAAAGCTGAAGAAACAGCAGAAAAACCGTCAGAAGAACCTGAAGAGATTTAATCTGCCGGAACATAAATGTAAATGTATAGGAGACTGTCCCGAGGCGAAATCTTTTCGCCCGGGCAGTCTCCTTTTTTAATGTTAATTCAGTATTTATTATACCTTTATTTTCCACGCCTCGCCAAGCAGCTTTACAGCCTCCCTGATATTCTCTTCGTTCATATTGGCATACCCGAGCAGGATGACAGTCTCTCCTTCTTTTTCTTTTCCGTCCACATAATATTCAGACAGCCCGTACACTTTCACACCTTTTTCTGCTGCTCTCTGTATCAGTTCTTTCTCGCTTCTGCCATCCCGGAAATGCAGGAGCAGATGGACCCCTGCGTTCTCTCCCGAGATACGCACATCCGGAATCATCTCTTTTACCGCCGAAAGCAGCATGTCATGCCTGCTCCGGTAGAGCGCTCTGGTCTTGTTCAGATGCCGCTCATAATATCCCTCTTCCATAAATTTCTGAAGGATCAGCTGGTCTACCTTCGATACCGTGGAACTGATGAAACCGCAGCGTTCCTTATACATCCTGCAAACCGGTTCCGGCAGGACCATGTAGCTCATACGGATCGCCGGGGCAATGGACTTGGAAAAAGTCCCGATATAGATAACCTTTCCACTGCCGTCATATCCCTGAAGCGCGGGAATCGGTTTTCCTTTATACCGGAACTCACTGTCATAATCATCCTCGATAATGTATCTCCCCTCTTCTTCCTCCGCCCATTTCAGGAGCTCCAGCCTCCTCCGGATGGGCATGACAGTCCCGAGAGGATACTGATGGGAAGGCATGACAAACGCGATATCCGCCCCGGAGTCCTTCAGTTCATCCACACGCATTCCTTTCCCGTCCATGTCCACGGTACACACCTCATAAGACAGATTCTGAAAGATCCGGTAAGCCTGCCTGTAAGTGGGATTCTCCAGGGCAGCCCTGTGCCCGCTCCCCAGCACGGCGCATAAAAGCATCAGCAGATAATCATTTCCCGCGCCCACGACGACCTGATCCGGCGTACAGTTCACCCCTCTTGCCTGGTAAAGATAGCTGCTGATCGCATTTCTCAGCCCGTACTCACCCTGAGGACATCCCAGACGGAACAGCTCTGCCCGATCATCTGACAGGCATTCCCTGGAGAGCTTCCGCCAGGCATTATACGGAAAGCTCTTAAGATCCACGCCGTTGGGCGTAAAATCATACCGGAACTTTTTCTCTGGTCGCGTCTCCTGCTTTGCTTCTGCTCCGCTTCTTCCGCTGAACTGATAGAGTCCTTCGATATCCGATACAAAATATCCGCGGTAAGGCTGCGATTCAATATACCCTTCCGAAAGGAGCTGTTCATATGCCAGTTCCACCGTACTTCTGCTCACATCCAAATATCGGCAGAGGGCTCTTGTAGAAGGAAGCTTTTCGCCGCTCGGGATCGTTCCTTTCCGGATCTCTTCTTTAATGTATGCGTAAATCTGCTGATACAAAGGCGTTATGGCTTTGGGATTCAGGCTGATCGTCAGTTCATTCATGGCTTTTCCTCCTTTTCGATTTTCCTCTCATATGACCAGTCCAGTTTCCATCCGAAAAACTGCTGCACACCAGTTGTACAGCAGTCTTGGTTTCTTTTATTTCGGCAGTTTAAAAGAGCTCTTCAGCGACACAATTCGGTTAAACACCAGATTCTCCGGTGTAGAATCATGAGCGTCGATACAGAAGTATCCGTTCCGCACGAACTGGAAGCTGTCGTATGCTCCCGCGCCATCAAAGCTCGGTTCAACATAAGCATCCTTGATGACTTGCAGCGAATTCGGGTTTAAGTTCAGGGAACCGTCTTCCTTATTGTAGACGCCCTTCTCCTCATCGATCAGGTTCTCATACAGCCTTACTTCCGCCTTCTGCGCGTAAGCAGCCGGAACCCAGTGGATCGTGCCTTTTACCTTTCTTCCTGTAAATCCGCTTCCTGCCTTTGTCTCCGGATCATAAGTACAGTGAACTTCCGTCACATTGCCGTTCTCGTCTTTTACAAAGCTCTCGCACTTCACAAAATACGCATGCATCAGGCGCACTTCATTGCCCGGGAAGAGCCGGAAATATTTCTTCGGAGGCTCCTCCATGAAATCTTCTCTTTCAATATAAAGTTCGCGCCCGAACGGCACTTTCCTGAACCCGAGTTCTTCATTCTCCAGATTATTTGCCACGTCGAGATACTCAACCTGATCCTCCGGATAATTGTCAATCACCAGCTTGATCGGGTCAAGGACGGCCATCATCCGCGGTTTCTTCATCTTCAGATCCTCGCGGATACAGTATTCCAGCATCGCGTAATCCACAGAGCTCTGCGCTTTCGATACTCCGCACAAATCAATAAACATCTTAATAGACTCCGGTGTAAAACCGCGGCGTCTTAAAGCCGCGATCGAGACAAGACGCGGATCATCCCATCCGTCCACGATACCGTCTTCCACCAGCTTCTTGATATAGCGCTTTCCTGTCACCACATTCGTCAGATACAGCTTGGCAAACTCAATCTGCCGCGGCGGATTCTCGAACTCGCACTCGCGCACAACCCAGTCATAGAGCGGCCTGTGGTCCTCAAACTCCAGCGTGCAGATGGAATGTGTAATACCCTCGATAGCATCCTCGATCGGATGTGCAAAATCATACATCGGATAAATACACCACTTATCCCCTGTGTTATGATGAGTCATATGCGCCACACGGTAAATGATCGGATCCCTCATATTGATATTCGGAGAAGACATATCAATCTTCGCGCGGAGCACTTTCTCCCCGTCTTTATATTTTCCTTCACGCATTTCCTCAAAGAGCTTCAAATTCTCTTCAACAGAACGGTTCCTGTACGGGCTTTCCTTCCCGGGCTCTTTCAGCGTGCCGCGGTATTCTCTCATCTGCTCCGGCGTCAGATCGCAGACAAAAGCCTTTCCCTTCTTGATCAGCTTCACCGCGCACTCATACATCTGGTCAAAATAGTCGGAAGCAAAGTACAGATGATCTCCCCAGTCAGCTCCCAGCCATTTGATATCCTCTTTGATGGAATCCACGAACTCCATTTTCTCTTTGGTCGGATTCGTATCATCAAATCTCATATGGAACGTCCCGCCGTACTCCTGCGCCAGTCCGTAATTTAAAAGAATAGACTTGGCATGTCCGATATGGAGATACCCGTTCGGCTCAGGCGGGAAACGGGTGCAGACATGGTCATAGACTCCCTCTGCCAGATCTTTGTCGATCTCCTGCTCGATAAAATTCTTTGAAACAGCTTCGTTTTCCATGGTTATATCCATTCCTTTCGCTTCACTCAGGCACAAAACGTTATGAAAATATTTTTCCTGAGCTTATTTTTCTTTATAATTCTTCTTGTAGGGAACTCGGTATACTAC
>DXCD01000121.1 GCA_019116185.1 Candidatus Mediterraneibacter stercorigallinarum | reverse complement strand
ATTAACTGAAACTATACTGTCCATGGGACTTACCTCCTGCTGCCTTTATTTTTAACCTAATCAAGCAGCTAATTAAGAATTTAATTACTACTCTCTTAGATAAATATCCTCTTGAGATCTGTTTTCTTTATCTCTTTTGGATGGTTTTATAATATCACCGAAGCAGATATTTGTCAATGCATTTTTGATATATTTTTAAAATAAATTCATTATTTTTATGCTTTTGCTGAATATTCTGATAATTATTATTTTCTCTTGTGCTTCACTACAGAAAGAAACACTATATTTGCGAATCCGCAGTAATATTGGCTGACTATTCTGACACATCCATTTTAAAAAGGAGCTGCTGAACAGTTAAAGCCATCAAAAACAAACCTTTATATGTAATTTTACATTTCCTGAACTCCTTCTTAAGAAATCTTTAGATTCTCTTCGGGTATTTTTTAAGGAATCTGCACTATCCTAATATCTGTCGAAAGGAGCAGAACCTGCTATGAAAAAACGGATATACCCTTTAGCTCTTATTTTTTTGTTTGTCATACTAATCGCTGTGATCGTGCCGGCGGGCGCTGTCTTCGGTTCCCATACAGACTGGCTGAGCCAGCACGCCACTCTTGCTGAGACCATACGCGGCGCGTGCCTTGAGCAGCACACGCTTCTGCCGTCCTGGCTCGGTCTGGGCGGCGGCAGCAACGGATATCAGTTCGCTTATTATGGATTCCTGCGCCCGGACATCCTGATTGGCTGCCTGCTGCCGCAGGTTCCCATGATCCAGATCCTTACCTATTACATGCTGGCTGTATATCTTGTCTCAGTCCTTCTCTGCTATGCCTGGCTTCGGAGTGAAAAGATGCCTCCTGTCCTTGCATTTACAGGGAGCGTGCTCTTCATGACGGCAGGATGCCTTTTCCATATGCACCGCCAGGTCATGTTCGTTAATTACCTGCCTTTCCTGTTTCTTGCATTCCTGTGCGTCAGGAAGAAGCGGACCCGATGGCTGCCGCTCTGCATGTGTCTGATCTGCCTGAACAGTTTTTATTTTGCCATTTCCGCATTTGCAGCTGTGGGCTGGTACTGGTACCGTCAGGAAGGCAGAGACTTCTGGAAATATTCTTTCCTGAAGAAATACGTTCCCTGCGCCCTGACCGCCGCCGGGATGTCTGCCGCCCTGCTGATCCCCACAGCGCTTGTCCTCCTGGAACACGGCAGGGGCGGCAGCGGACTGACTCTCCTGTCGCTTCTGGAGCTGTTCGCCCCCAATCCGGCGCTCAACAACCTGCTGTTCAACGAATACGGCATGGGGCTGACCGTCGTGTGCCTGTACGCCATTCTGGCAGGACTGGCGCAGAAAAAATTCCGCATGGACAGCATCCTGTTTTTGCTGTTCGGGATGTTCGGCATATTTTCGTGGGTGCTGAACGGCACGCTTTACGCGCGGCCAAAGATCCTGATCCCCTTTATGCCGCTGGTCGTCCTGCACTGTGTCCGTTATCTGCGGAATACGGGAGTTTTCTTCCGGGATGACGAAATTCCCGAGAGGTTCACTCTGCCGCTCTATCCATTTGCGGTGATCTTTCCTGTCGGGCTGCTCTGGTTCAGCCAGGAACAATTTCCGTGGATCATAGCGGAGTCAGTGGTACTCTTTGTCCTCGTTCTTATTTATAGAAAAAGAGCGCGCAGATCACACTCCCCGGGGGCACCTCTGCCCGATGCGGATCAGGGATTTACGGCAAGTCCGCCCGGACCTGCTGCCCGCGCCGTCCTCGTTGTGCTGCTTCTGGCAGCTCCTGTGGGGATGTATCTCGCCACAGCGCGGACCGAAGATTGGGTGTACCGTTCAGATATTGCCCCCGGATTAACTTCAGAAGAATTGAGAGAAGTCTCCATGGATCCGCTCTATCATTTTGACAGCCTTCTCAGCCCGCTCATCAGCGGGAACGAACTGCCGAAAGCAGGAATGACACGGAGCACCATGTACTCTTCCGTGACCGGGCAGGCATATGCGGACCTTTACTATGATACCCTCCTGACTCCCATACGGATCAACAACCGCGTGGCGCTGCTGACCTCGGATAACCCGTTTATGCTGAACCTGCTTGGCGTCCGGTACCTGGAGACAACAGCGGATGCCGTCCCCGCGGGCTATGAGGTCATCTATCAATCCGGTGACAATGTCATCGCTGAAAACAAAAATGTCCTTCCGTCTGTATACTTCACAGACGATATTGTCGCAGAAGAACAGTTTGCGCAGCCGGATGCTCTGGAAAAGCTGGATATGATCACGCGGAAAACAGTGGTGGATATCCCGGTGGAATCCTCTGATTCTGAGGAATATATGAAACAATACACGCCGGAATTTTCCTCCTGCACGCTCCCGGACGGGCTTGATATCCGGCAGGCCGGGGATGCCTGGGAGATTACCGCGGAACAGACCTGCACCATTAACCTGGACATTACAAATCCTCAGCCCGGCTCCATCCTCCTGCTCGGTTTCCAATTGGAAAACAAGACCATGAATGCTGTGGTCATTGATATAAACGGAATCCGGAATAAGCTTTCAGGAATGTTTGCCCCTTATCCTAACGGAAATGATTATTTTAACTATCAATTTTCTTCCGGCTCGGACAAGGGAATCACGGATCTTTCTATTACCTTGTCCAAAGGGCATTACATGATATCTGACATCCAGTGGCATCTTTATGACCCGAGTCTTCTTTCTGTGAAAGAGTATACTCCGCTGGTCCTGTCATCCGAAAAAACCGGGACCCCTGACACAGGAGCATCAGGAAGATTTTATACGGTTTTAACCGGAACTGTCACCGCTGAGCGGGACGGATACCTTGCCACATCCATTCCGGCACAGAATGGCCTGGAGATCCTTGTGGACGGTCAGCCGTCGGAAATCGTAACCGTCAATGAAGCATTTGCCGGGACATCCCTGGCAGAAGGAACACACAATATCGAGATCCGTTTTTCGCCGCCCGGGAAAGCCGCCGGCATCCTTGTCAGCATTTTAACAGCAGCAGGATACGTGATTTTCCTGGCGGCATGCCGGGCAAAACAATATTTAAAAAGATCTGAAGGAAGGGATAGAAAATGAAACTCAATAAAGAACTGCTCACTTATCTCATCAGCGGCGGCATAACGACCGGAGTCAATTATCTCCTGTACGCGGGGCTTCTGTTCCTGGATCTCCCCTGGCTGGCTTCCAACAGCATTGCCTGGGCAGGAGCAGTGCTCACTGCCTACCTCCTGAACCGCTGCTGGGTCTTTCATTCAGGAAACCGGGTCATGACGGAGCTTGCCTCCTTTGTGGGAGCACGTTTTCTCACGCTGCTGGCGGAAAACGCCCTTCTCTGGCTGTTTATTGACAGCCTGGGCGTCTCCCCGTTTCCCGCAAAATTATTTGTCAGCGTTGTTACTGTGATCGGGAATTACATTCTCTGCAAATATGGAATTTTCAAAAAGGAGGTGCCCTGCCATGAATAAGGCTGAAGAAAATATAAAAGACCTGATCAGTATCATTGTCCCCTGTTATAACGAGGAAAAAGCGCTGCCTGCATTTTACCGGACAGCGGCTGACGCAGTAAAAGACATCGAAGGGGCTGACTGCGAATTTATTTTCGTGGATGACGGAAGCCGGGACCGCACGCCGGAGCTTCTGGAAAACTTCTCCAATACAGACAGCCGGTGCAGGTACCTCTCCTTTTCCCGGAATTTCGGCAAAGAAGCCGCAATGTATGCGGGGCTTCAGAATGCCTCCGGCAATTACTGTGTGATCATGGACGCGGATCTCCAGCATCCGCCGGAGCTGTTAAAAGAAATGTACCGCGTTGTAAAGACGGAAGGCTATGACTGCTGTGCCGGGCTGAGGGAAGACCGCTCGGGCGAGAGTCCTGTGCGAACCTTTCTTTCCCGCTCTTTCTATCATCTCATCGGACGGGTGTGCCGCCTGGATATGGGAGACGGCAAAGGGGATTTCCGCATGATGAACCGGGCGATGACGGACTCTGTCCTGGAGCTGAAAGAGTACAACAGGTATATGAAAGGGATCTTTTCCTTTGTGGGTTTTGAGACGAAATGGATTCCCTTCCACAATGTAGCGCGCGCTGCCGGAGAGACAAAATGGAGCCTGCGCTCCCTGTTCCGCTATGCCCTGGACGGCATCCTCTCCTTCTCGTCCGCGCCCTCCACGATTGCCGGGACAACCGGGGCGGTCCTGCTCCTTGCAGCACTTCTGACCGGGATCTTCTCCTTTGTCTCCGGACACGGGCTGGCCGGGATGCCTCTGCTCATCTGCCTGATCCTTGCCCTCAACGGGATCCAGATGCTTTTCATGTCCATCCTGGGGCAGTATATGTCAAAAGAATATATGGAAAGCAAGAAACGCCCCATATATATCGTTAAGAAAAAGGGCGGATTCTGAAAATGGCAGAGAAAGGGGGCAGACCCCCGCGGGGAAAGCTGTCAGAATATTCTCCCCGCAGGGGCCTGACCCCTTCAAAGTTTTGTATCATTTATTCTATTGCCACCGGCTCTACGTTTCCCAGCACAATGTCATCGATCTTCTCAAAGCCTGCCAGTGTATAGGATTCTATCGTATTCCCGACGATCAGGTAGAATTTCGCTCCCGCGTACAGACCCCGGGACTCTCCGTACCCTGTCAGTTCCCGCGAGAACACTTCCTTAAACCCTTCAGCCGCATCATAGGAAAAGATATAATATACATCTGACTGTGGCCCGTATGCGCGGAATCCGAACAGGTTTTTCTCCACATCCACGAACACGGATTTATAATTATACGCCACGTCTGTTCCATACATATTTTCAAGGACCAGCTGGGACGCTTCCGTGACATTTGCCGGATCGGAAATATCGAACATGGACAGCTTGACGCCTTCTGTTGTCACGCCTTCTTCATCCACATCCATCCCGATGCCCAGGAGCTGCCCCTCCCCGTAAGGATGCAGATAATCGGAAAATCCCGGTATCTTCAGCTCTCCGATGATCTTCGGCTCTGCCGGATCGGAGAGATCGACGGAAAACAGCGGATCCACCTGACGGAATGTGACAAAGTATCCGATATCTCCCATGAAACGCGCGGAGTATACCTGCTCATCCACAGCCAGATCTGTAATCTCCCCTGTCAGCTCCAGGGCTTCATTCAGCACATAAAGAGAATTTGTAGCCACAGTTTCTTCCTCAGCGCCGGCAGCGGAAGAACCGTAGAGCGCGACACCGTCACCGATCGGCGTCACCGTAGTCACCAGGCGCAGATACCCGTTATATTCATCAATACTGAAGGAGTCGTTGAGCGTCCCGTCTACTTTAGCCTGCGCCGCTCCTTCAAGCTGTCCGTCATGGTATGACACCTTTCGGACCGCGGTCTGCGTCACATCAGAGCCAGCCTCATCATAACAGGTCTCCGTGACATAAATACTGCTGCCGCTCACATAACACAGCCCCGCGCTTCCGAATACTGCCCTGCTGTCCGTCTGTTCCTGTGGTTCCGCAAGGGAAAATGCCGTGATCACGGTATACTGGCTGCCCTGCTCACTCTCAGGCATGTAGATCCGGTCCGCCTCTATCGTGCTGCCTTCCACCTCCGGGACATAAGCGCCGACATCCGACCTTGGCGCCGCTGTATCCGCATAGAAACTGCTGAGCACATATGCATATCCATCCTTCACCCTCATGGTATTGTAATAACCGCTCTGTGAAATAGTGTTCAACTTCACAGGCGCGGATTTATCACTGATATCATACACATCCGTGCACGTATAATCTCGTAATTGTACTTCAAATCCATCTTCCTTCGTGTAGTCACTCCGTGTATAGAGCACTGCCAGCCGGTCACCGTCCACATATAATTCCCGGATATTGCTGTCCGCATCTACAGCCACTGCCGCAAGCTCCTGCATCTCGTCCGATGCAATACTCACGATCTCCACTTTTGTTCCGTTCAGGATATACAGGTTCTCCCCGTCTGTCTTGACGATATCAGCCTCGCCGACGCCGTCTTCTCTGACATTCGTATCCGAATATCCGTTTCCTGTGCCGCCGCCATCAGATCCGCTGTACGCTGCCGAACCGCCGGAAGAACCGGCATCCATGGCGCTCCCGCCCGCTGCCCCGTTTGCTGACGCACTGTCCGCCTCCGCCATCTCCATCATATTATCTGTCGTCATTCCATCAGTGTACATTCTTGCCTGCTTTTCCTGCTGCTTCTGTTCTGCCTGAATGTACTCATAGATCTGGTCATAATCTTTCGCAGAGGCAATCTTGTCTGACAGGTTCACCGTCTCACTTTCAGAGCTGCCCGCTTCCTCGCTGTCAGCATCCGCCTGTGCGCTTCCTGACATACCTGCAGTCGGGGAACCGCCGCCCATATTGACATGCTGTGCCACGACCGCGCCCGCGCCCACCGCAATGCAGAGGCATGCAGCCGCTGCGATTCCTGCGTAACGGCGGCGGTATTTCTTTGCCTTTTCCTTTTTCTTCTCCAGCAGCAGCCTTTCTACTGCTTCCGGCTCCAGTGAAGGCGGTATCTCTGTGTCGCCGGTCAGGTCGCGCAGCTTTTCTTCCATCGCCGCCTCCCGCTGTTCATCCATAGTCCTATTCTCGTTTTTCTCCATATCCGTCACCTCCTGAATCTTCCACTCTCAGCTCAACGCGCTCCGCATTTTCTCCAGCGCGCGGCACTTCTTTGACCTCACGGTGGCGGCATTCTTGTCCAGCATCTGTCCGATCTCCTCGCTCCTGTATCCGCCGAATACCGAGAATGCCACAATTATCCGCTCTTCCTCGTCCAGCTCGCCGAATGCGCGGCGAACGTCGTGCCACTGCGCGTAATCAGGCTCATGCCCTTCCTGCCTGCCGCCTGCCGCAGGGGCGCCGTCCTGCCTCGGTATCTCCTTCTGACCGCTGCGCTGCATTCTCTTACACCGGTTGCTGAGTATCGTAAACATCCAGTTCCGAAAAGAATCCTCTTTCCGAAGACTGGAAATATTCTCATAGGCTGACAGGACCGTATCACTCACCGCGTCCTCTGCATCCTGTGTGTGTCTTGTCATATACAGGGCAAATTTATACAGATCCTGGTAGATCCTCGCATACAATTGTGAAAATGCTTTTATATCGCCCCGTTTCGCCCGACGTATCAATTCCGGCTCCGGGCTGTTCTCATAATCGTACATCCGCACCCCTCCTCCCTCGCTGTCCTTAAAAGCACAATACGGATATCCATTTCACTCTGATATATATTAGAGTCATCCGATCATGAAATTGTTGCAAGAAAATCTCATTTTTTTTGCTGAACTCATTGTGCAGGAGATCCTCCGTAAATGTCAAGCAGAAAGCGCCCTCAAAAACGGGGCGCTCACATTTCTTAAAAGCCGTATCATGTCTGTCTCTTTCTATAACTGCCTCATTGTCTCAAGCGTATTGTACAGGTTCAGCTGCCCGTACCCCCACTCCCGGTTAGGATATTCCATGGACTTCGGGCGCACCGCTCCAAGTATGAGCAGGCTTTTCACCTGATAGGAATCCACGCCGGGCACCTCCTGGACATATACAAGCCATTCCAGCATAAGCGCCACGGCGCCCGCGGTGACGGCAGCGCCGGCACAGGAGCCGGAACGTGTGGAGAAGCGTCCTCCTGGAAGGGCGCCCAGGACATTGACACCGGGCGCCGCGATATCCGGCCTGCGCCGCTGCGTGCGGGTATAACCTCTTCCCGAAGCCTGAGCCACGGCGCCGCTGTTCCCGTCATAGTATGAGACAACCACCGGGCTGTCGGTATTTGCCGGATTCGTCAGCGTATAGTAAGGATCAGATTCCAGAAAAAACACCTCTCCGTCCAGAAATTCTGTCAGGGGAAGCCACATATGAAACTGCCCGTCATTCACGGACAAGGGCTCAACAACAATCTTCCATATCCCCGGCGCCGGGGCGTCAAACCTGAAAAAAATCAGCTCCGAGTTGCTCCTTTCTACAAGGATCCGGTAATCCACAGACACCTTGGTCCGTTCGAACAAAAAATCAAGCTCTGCGCTCGCCCCCACCCGCAGAGGGATCCGGGACGTATTTTCCCCGGAAGGCGATATAATGGAAATGGAGAGGATATTCGGGATATCTGTCCACAGTTCCATTGAAAATCCCGGGACACTTTCCCCTACCCGAAGCTCCACGGTCTTTGTGTCTTCCTCGTCCTCTATTACATTATAGTAGTGATGACGCTTATCCCCTTCGTTCCCCCCTCCGATCACGGAAATATGATTCGCCAGGATACTGTATCCATCGATCAGAAAAGGCAGGGGAAGCGTACTCGTGTGTCCGCCCATGCTGGACCCCACAGTGATACACATAACCAAAGGAAGCCCCAGTGAATTTGCAAGATCATTTAAATATCTGAGCCCGAGCATAATATCTGTCTCCTGGTAGCACACCGCGTCTTCCGAGATAAAATAATAGTCCCGGAGATATTGTTTCGCCTGCTTCAGCTTCACTACCGCAATACTTGCTTCCGGCGCGGCGCCGAGGAACTGCTGCCCCGGCTCCGCTGAACCGGCGGCCAGGCTTGCCGCGTATGTACCGTGTCCGGTCTCATCCTCAGAGGGCACAATCGCCAGAGGCGTCTCTGACCGCAGGGCTTCATTGATCATCTCCTCCGTATATTCACTTCCATAGGCAAGCCCCCGGGGCGGCGTCCCTGTCTGGACCGTCTGGTCCCAGATCGCGGCGATCCTGGTCCTGCCGTCCAGGCTTCGGAAGAGCCCGCTTGTATAATCAATCCCGCTGTCCAGGAAGCCGATCAATACACCCTGCCCTTTGAGCTGGAGCGTGGGATAGTTCTGGACCGGCAGGATGCCTGACTGATTGAGCGTCTCCATACTGAGCGGGGCGTAACATTTTGGAATAGAATTATAGGAATATCTTGAGAGAGTGATGGGATCTGCCAGGTCCGCGGGGAGATAAATGCACCTGTAATCAAATCCGGCTTCCTGCACGCACCGTTCTTCCTGCATCATACTCTCAAAAAAAGGAGTGCGCACATGATTTCCGATGAAATCGCGGTAATCCTCAGACAGGATCTGTTCGCGGCATATATTTTGATCCGGCATAAAAAGTCTCCTGAAATATTTATAACAATACTATGATAACTTCGAAAAAAGTATGCGGAAGCTGCCTTCATCCTGCCTGTCCGGCAAAACGTCCCAACGGTTAAAAAAGTATAAATTCCTTGCGGATTTGTTGAAGTCAGTGTTGAATGGGGTATAATGAATATAAACTGACGTACCGGAATCTTTTCCGGCGTCCCATAAGTCCGGGACGGACGAAAGAAGAAGGGAGAATGATGACGATGAGAGATTTTTTTGAAGATCTGGGCAGACGCCTTGGAGAAACAGCGGAAACTGTCACAAGCAAAGCAGGGGATGCGATCGAGATCCAGAGGATCAAAGGACAGATCCGGGGACTTGCAAGAGGAAACGCAGTAGACCTCATGGAACTCGGACGCACGATCTACGACAGATATAAAGCAGGCGAAGAAGTTGAAGAATCTGCAAAAGCACTGTGCGACGCAGTCAAGGACAGAGAGGCCGCGATCGAAGACTATGAGAAAAAGATCGCCAAGATCCGGGGCGCTTCTGCATGTTCAGGGTGCGGCAGGATGGTATCAAAGGATATGTCTTACTGTCCGTACTGCGGTGAGAAGATGCCTGTTTACGACGCGGAGGCAGAGGAAGTACAGGCTGCGGAAGAGGCAGCGGACGACTATGCTGACAATATAAAGGAAAAAGTCGCAGACACTATGGAGAATATGGCGGAAAAAGCCGAAGACGCTGCAAAGAAAGCCGGAAGCATGGCACAGAAAGCGGCTGAAAAAACAGGAGAAGCCATAGACAAAGCTGCTGACAAGGCTGAAGAAATGGCACAGAAGGCTGCGGATAAAGTCAGCGAAGCCGCAGATAAAGCAGCCGAAAAGATGAATCAGAAATAGTCCGGGTGACCGGGAATCAGACAGGAGAACCTATGAAAAAGCGTTGGTTTCTATGCGGGACAGGCATTCTGTTCGCGGCAGATCAGATACTAAAATCTTATACAGAACAAAATATGGACAAGGGCGAAGAAAAGCCGCTCACAGAACACGTCGTCCTGCGGCGGGTTTCCAATCCGGGGATGTGCCTTAATCTTCTGGCTGACAAGCCCGGCATCGTAAAATGGCTCTCTCTTGCCGCGGCAGGAACCGTAAGTTTCCTTTACGCGCTGGCCCTTTTCCGAAAAAAAGGCTTCTGGAAGAAGAAAGCCCTTTCGCTGATGACAGCCGGCGCATGGAGCAATACATTTGACCGCTTTACCAGGGGGCATGTGGCAGACTATATAGGCTTTAAATGCAAAAGCAAAAAACTGTCATCCATCACTTACAACCTGGCAGATTTTTTCATTGCCGCGGGAGCAGCGTTTTTATCCGTAATATCCCTTGCGGATACGAAAGAGAAAAGCGGAAAAGACTGACCTGCCGCATATAAAATTTAACTGTGAACATCAAAAAAGCCGCCTCAGCGGCGTGATCCGACACCGCCGGCATTAACGCCGGAACAGTATCAGATCATGCCGAGAGCGGCTTTTACTTTACTGGTATCTCCCGTATATATGATGCCTTCCATGCCGAGCGCTCTTCCCGCTTCAACATTCGCTTCAAGATCATCGATAAAGAACGATTCCTCAGGGTTCAGTGAATATGTCTCAAACAGATAACGGTAGATCGCAGGATCAGGCTTCGCCATCTTCAGCGGAGCAGAAAATACGCCCCCCCTGAACTTCTTAAGCACCTCAGATCCTGACGCCCATTCCGCAAAATAAGTCGGCGCATTGGACAGCAGGTACATCGGTACTCCTTCTGCGTGCAGCTCATCGATCAGCTCCTGCGTCTCCCGGATCGGAGTGATACAGTCCGGCCAGCCGCGGAAGAAGCTGCGCACAGTATCTTCCAGACGCGCCGGGACAGAAGAGACGATATTTTCTACATATTCATCATAGCTGACCGTTCCTTTGTCCAGCTCCTGCCATCTGGCATAGATAATAGGCGCGAGCAGGCTGCAGTCCTTTTCGGACTCGCAGAACTGCCCCAGCATATACCTCCCGTCAAATCTTCCGATCACATTCCCATAATCAAAGACCACGTTTTTGTATTTCATGGAAATTTCCTCTTTTAATCTGCAATCTTTCTATTGTTTCTATAAAAGGTTGATCCCGTTTTCCTTCGCCCTTGCCGCCACATCCTCCGGCCAGAGTGAAGACTGAACTTCGCCGATGTGGGCTTTCCTCAGATAGTACATGCAGATACGGGACTGTCCGATTCCGCCTCCCACTGTATAAGGCAGCTCGCCATTGAGCAGCGATTTCTGGAATGGCAGTTCCGCGCGCTCCTCACATCCGGCAGTCTTAAGCTGGCTCTGCAGGGCAGCTTCATCCACGCGGATTCCCATGGAAGAAAGCTCCAGCCCAATATCAAGCACCGGATAATAAACGATGATATCGCCGTTTAACTCCCAGTCATCATAGTCCGGGGCACGTCCGTCATGCTTCTCTCCTGACGCCAGAACCTTGCCGATCTGTGAGATAAACACCGCGCCTTTTGCCTTCACGATCCGCTTCTCTCTCTCCTTCGGCGTACAGTCAGGGAACATATCTTCCAGTTCCTGAGATGTAATAAAAAAGATATCGTCCGGAAGCAGCGGTTCAATGTAGTTATATCTCCTGGATATATAATCTTCTGTATCCTTCAGGGCACTGTAAACCTTACGTACCGTGTATTCAAGAGTCTCCATATTCCGCTCTTCTTTTGAGATGACCTTCTCCCAATCCCACTGATCCACATAGATGGAATGGATATTATCCGTGTCCTCATCCCTCCGGATGGCGCTCATATCAGTATAGAGCCCTTCCCCGGAATGAAACCCGTAACTCTTGAGCGCATATCTCTTCCACTTTGCCAGAGAGTGTACGATCTCCGCAGGCGCTTCATCCTGCTCTTTGATCCCAAAGGATACCGGACGCTCCACGCCATTTAAATTGTCATTTAACCCGGACTCCGGGCGTACGAACAGCGGGGCTGATACGCGTGTCAGGTGCAGCGCTTTGGCAAGCGCCCGCTCAAAATGATCTTTTACTTCTTTGATGGCAACCTCCGTCTCACGAATCGTAAGGGGAGAATAATAGCCTTCGGGTATTCTTAACTGTTCCATTGTAAAGGCTCCCTTCTGGTTAGTTTAAAATTGAAATTTACATTTTATTCTAATATCGGACAGCCCGGAAGTCAACCGGCAACAGTCCAATCCGATATTAACAGATAATTTAATTATTTTTATAAAATTAACTAATTATTTATTGACAAATCCAAATATGAGTGTTATTATAATACCAACAAATAAAACTAAATGAATAATCAATCAAACAAAGATACATAGTTATTTTTTATTTGAAAGAAAATTCAGAAAAAGTTTTATTAACCTGCTGAATATCGTGATTGGGAATGGATGGAAGATATAGAGAAAGATCATAATGACGAGAAAGTTATGAGAGAAGTAAAATCTATATCAGAAGAAGATCATCAGAGAACCAAAAGTTCGGCAGGAATTTAAGTAAAGGAGGTACGGACCACCGGGAACATAAGTTAAGTCTATCAGCCATATGCCGGATACGTA
>DXCD01000120.1 GCA_019116185.1 Candidatus Mediterraneibacter stercorigallinarum | reverse complement strand
CAGTCATGGCTAAATGTGCTATTTGTGAAAAGGGTGCTCATTTTGGTAACAATGTAAGCCACTCTCATAGAAAGACACCGAAAATGTGGAAATCAAATGTGAAGTCCGTCAGAGTGAAAACAGAAGGCGGTTCCAAGAGAATGTATGTATGTACATCCTGCCTGAAGTCCGGACGCGTTGAGCGCGCCTAATTCAGACACCTCTTGTAGATAACACATCATTGGCATTAAAATGACACGGAATTGAGAACGGGAAGTCTTAAGCTTCCCGTTCCTTTTTTATCTTTTTTAATTCCGGCGAAGGGACAGCTGTCATTTCTCTTTTTCTGCAATGAGATAATACTCTGCCGAGAACGGCGCCAGCGTCAGCTCAAATACCTCTTTGTCTACTTTCGTTTTGGATGATGCCGGTTTCTTGAGAGGTTTTGATGCATTTCCTTTCTGCAGGTCAGGCGAGGAGGAAAATAGCAGGTTTATTTCGGCGGCACCCGGAATTTCAAGCCGGAACGCCTCCTGTTCAATGCCGGAGAAATTAAAGACCGCCGCGATCCGCTCCTTTTCCCCATTTCGCTCAAAGGCATAGACACACTGCTCTTCTGCCCCGCATTCCAGCCAGGCAAAGCCTTCAGGATCATAATCTCTTTCCCAGAACGCAGGATGCTCCAGGTAGAACCGGTTCAGTGCTTTCATGAAACTGTGAAATTCCCGGTGAGCCGGATACTCCAGAAGCCCCCAGTCCTGCTCCCTTTTCTCATCCCACTCCCTGAAATGTCCGATCTCATTTCCCATGAAATTCAGTTTCTTGCCCGGATGGGCATACATGTACATATAGAATGCCCTTGCCTGTGGGAATTTCATCCCGTAATCTCCAAACATCTTCTGAAGAATCGTAGCCTTCCCGTGGACAACCTCATCATGTGAAAGCGGGAGAAGATAATGCTCGTCATAATAATAAGCCATAGAAAAAGTGAGCTTATGGTAATCACAACCGCGGTACAGCGGATCTGTACGAAAATAATCCAGAGTATCATTCATCCATCCCATGTCCCACTTATAGTCAAACCCCAGCCCGCCGCTCTCCGGAGCCGCGGTCACTCCGGGAAAACACGTGGAGTCTTCAGCCGCAAGGATGACCGATGGGTGCCTCTCTTTTAACCCGCGGTTCATATTCTTTAAGAATTCTACTGCATTGGAGTTGACGCCCCTGGCCGGGTCGCCCTGCCAGTAGATGGCGCGGCTGACTGCATCCATCCGAAGTCCGTCCATGTGATATTCCGTGATCCAGTAGTCGGCAGCAGACTGAAGAAAACTGCGCACTTCTCCGCGGGAATGCATGAAGTTGCAGCTTCCCCACTCGCTCTGGCCTACGGCTGCGTGAGGATACTCATACAGGGCCGTACCGTCATAATTTGCCAGGGCGTATCCGTCCACCGCAAAATGTACAGGTACAAAGTCCAAGATGATTCCGATATTATTCTGATGGCAGACATCCACGAATGCCTTCAGCTGTTCCGCTGTCCCATATCTGGAGGTGGGACTGAAAAAACCGGTACCCTGATACCCCCACGATTCATCGCTGGGATACTCGCAGAGCGGCATGACCTCCACATAATTGTATCCATTCTCCTTCAAATATGGGATCAGGATCTCCGCCATCTCTTCATAATCATACCAGGCATCCGGTTCATCGGACGGCTTTCGGAAGGATCCGAAATGGATCTCATAAATATTCAGAGGCTCAGCCCGCCGGTCCGTACGTTTCTTCAGCCATGCGCTGTCATGGAACTTATAGTTCCGCAGATCCCGGATGACAGAAGCTGTCCCCGGGCGCAGCTCCATACCGTAACCGTAGGGATCACAGTGGTCAATAAACCGACCTGAACCGTCATAGATCCGGTATTTATACATCATCCCCTCTCCTGCTTTATTTGATGAAACTTCCCAGAAATTTCCGTCATGCACCTTTTCCATCGGGATTTCCTCCCAGCTGCTGAACTCTCCGAGCAGAGAGACGCGTGAAGCGGACGGAGCAAACGTGCGGAAAACGGTTCCTCCCCTGACTACATGCGCGCCCAGGTATTGATGCGCATCGAAACATTTCCCTGTATAAAACTCATAAAAATCCATATCCTACCTCCACTTAATCGACAAGAGTTGTTTTTTATCGTATAATTATCTTATCGGATCAGACGGGAGGGTGTCCACCGACGATCTCTGTATTTTGTCGGAAAAGCGACGCTTTGTATTATATTGTCGGTTAATTATATCTGCACCGTTCCGGCTGTGACGCCAGCCTCAAATCAGATTGTTTACAAAAGGATGCAGGAGGGAAATATGGATCTTCGAATCGAGAAAACGAAAAAGGCGATACGCAGCGCCTTCATTGAACTGAGGGCAAAAAAACCACTGGAAAAGATCACGGTAAAAGAACTGTGCTCTCTTGCCTGCATCAACAAATCTACATTCTACGCCCACTACGAAGACATCTACGCCCTGTCTGACGCGATGGAACAGGAGACAGTCGCTTCGATCATCAGCGGAATAGACCACCTGAAAGAATATACTTTCGAGAGTTCTGACGTCTTCAGCCGGGAACTCTGCCTGGCATTCATGTCACAGATCTCCCTGATCAAGATCCTGTTCTCCGGCAAGGAGCAGAATCATCTGGGAAACCGTCTTGACTGCGAACTCAAGAAAGTCATCTTCCGCAAATATCCGGAGTATGAACATGATCCGGAGAAAAATGTCCTGTTCTCTTACTGCATTCAGGGCGCGTACCATGCTTATCTGAATAATCCGGAGGCAGATACCCAGACCCTGGTCTCTACCATCGAAAAGATTACGAAGTGCCTCCGGCCAATGGTAAACGAGGACGAACAATCCGGCGCACTTCATGATTCAGAGCATGGTTCAGAACACGCATCTAAGCGGACTATAATTTAAAACTCTCTTCTCGGTTTATATGCGGGGATACTGTCGCTGCCTTCTTTATCCACGGCATTCCCCAGGTAAATCCATCCCCCATCTCTTTCTTTCATGGTCACTGTATGCTGAAAGGTACAGTCGTCCCCTTCTATGACCATGACGCCCTCCACGTGCAAGTTCCATGTTCCGTCTGCGTTCTCCACGCATTTTACAACTTCCGGAAAGGGCAGAGGCTGCGGAACCCTGTTTCTCGGTCCGGCCGGTTCCCATGGATACAGCCCCACTTCTGCGTCATAGCGGGCATATGCTTCAAGATCCTCTGTCGAAATATCAAAGAAGGTTTGGATTACGTCTTCAAACTGCTCTTTCGGAATGCCATTCTGCACGGTCTCTTCATTGAGTTTCTCACCGTATTTGATCTCGTATAGAAATTCATACAGATCATTAAACTCGATCTGGTCCATACTGTCCGCGTCCCAGTCCGTAAGGAACAGATTATTGCCGAAGTAGCTCACCGACAGAATATATTCATTGCCAAGTTCCCGGCATTTTTCATCCAGAGGCAGTACCCGGAAAAAGCTGTGCATATCCATCTCCTGATTCTTGGACAGCGCCTTTTCCCAGACCAGCCACCCCTTCTCTGTATATTCCCAGTCGTAGACTCTGAATTTCTCCAGCTGGCGGATCTGCATTTCCAGATCATCATTGTAGGAAGCATTCGCATATGCCACGGTCAGTTCCTGATCTTTGGCGGACAGTTTAAAATATCTGAAATACCCGCTCGTTGTGATCTCATAGAATTCTGCCGCCGCTTCCTCACCTTCCGCCGCAGCGCTCAAAGCCTGATGCAATGCCTCATAATTCAGCATATTATAATCATAGCTCCCGCAGGTCACTGTCCATCCGCGGGAGGCTGCTGTCTCTGCCATCTCATGGACCACGGCTTCTTCCAGCACGACATTCGATGCGTCACCTTTGTCTGCATTGACATAAATATCCTTGCACAGACTCCCAAGGTCTGACATTCGCTCATTGATCTTCTGTTTTTCATCTTCCTCCAGGTCAATATAATCTGTCTGATATATGTCATCAGCATCCTGCGTCTGGGACTGTGAATCGTCTTCCGAGTTATCAGCCTGCCCGCCAGCGCCGCTGCTGTCCCTGCCCTTTTCTGCTGACGTGCAGCCTGCCAGGGTGATCAGACATGCTAACATCAGTATGGCTTGCATTATCCTTTTCTTCATGATTTAGTGCTCCTGACTCTCCTATTTCTCTTACATATGTAGTATCAAATATTATGAACACAATTTGTGACCTTGTCAATATTATTATTGACCTTTTATATTTCCTCTTTTATAATTACTACGCAGGTAAGACTAAGGAGCGATAGAATATGGAAAAATTGCCACAGATTTCTGAAGCAGAATACGAAATCATGAAGATCATATGGGCGGATTCTCCGATCAGCACCAACGAGGTATGCGAAAAAGCACCGAAATCCCATAACTGGAGCAACAAGACAATCCATACCCTGCTGTCCCGGCTTGTGGCCAAACACGTTATTTCTTATGAACAGAGA